>CAYOHN010000029.1:0-9860 GCA_964403735.1 uncultured Spirochaetales bacterium
CGTTCCCCAGGACGGCGGGAGCGAATCCAACATGTTGGACGACCCGAGGCGGTCCGCGATCTTTATCAGCGCGTAGGCGGTCGAGCGCTTCCAGCCGAGGCTCGCTTCGACCATGTGCAGCCAGCGCTTGTTGCCGAGCGCGCCCTTCGCTTCGGCGAGCATCTCGCCGATGTAGATCGTCGACTTGATGGTTTGTCGAGTCTCGCGCCGAATGATCCCGGTGTAGTGCTCGACTATCTGCTCGTCTTGCGGCAGCGCCAGGAAGCGGTCTGCGTCGGTCGATAGGTCCGCTTCGGTCTGGTAGTCTCGGTCCATTCGTTCGTCCTTGTGTTTGCGGCCGGCTCCCTACTCCCACGCGGGGGGCCGGTCGCATCTGGGGTCAGCCTGCCCGCCGGGCCTCGCGATCGAGCACGCGCGCGGCCACCGCTTCTGCGCGTGACGCCGTGCGCGCAGCCTCGCGGCGCCACCAGGACTCGACGTCCGCGCGTAGAACGCGGATCGCCCGTCCGCGGCGGATGCCCGGGATCTCTCCGCGACGCACCAGCTCGGAGACGTAGGGGCGCGCGATGCCGTACTCGCGCTCGACGCCCCGGAGCGTCAGCGAGGCGCGCGAGGGCTCCAGGTCGGTAGTCGGCGTGCGATGGCGCATGGGGGCCAGCTTGCGCCACGTGGCGAGCGGCAACCCGTCACAATCGGGTGCCACCCAATCCGGCCGCTGGCCTATCCGCGTCGGGGTGGGAGTCGCTCCGGGAGGTCGAGCCCGTGGCGCCGGTTCGCCGCGCGCAGCTCGTGCAGCGCCTTGAGCACCGCGTCGGCGCTCGCCCCGTACCCCTCGGCTCGCAGGCGCTCGAGCGCGGCGTCGGGGTCCATCCCATCGCGCAGGGGATGCGTCAGGTCCACCCAGCGCATGACCAGAGCGTGCGGGTCGCGCTTCGTCGGCCGCGGCATGTTCAGCGCCCGCGCGAGCGCCTGCCGCTTCTGGCGATCGGTTCCGGTCCCGCGAAGGATCTCGCGCGCCTCCCGACGCTGCGCCTCGTACTCCGCGAGCCGAGCGGCGGCATGCTCCGCGAACGTGAGCACGCTCTCGAGGTCGACATGCCCCGCGCGGTACTCGGCCAGGAGGAACGACACGCCCTCGCCGAGCCCGCGCGTCGCGATCGTCTCGCCGAGTACGTCTGCCGTGGTGGGTGGAATCTTGGGGGGACTCCCCCCGCTCGTCGCCATACGGGGCCAGCATGTGCCACTACGGGGGGACCCGCAACGGCGCGGAAACACGGGAAACGCTGGCGTGTCGGGAGGGTACGGCGCGGGGCGACGCGGCTTTGCAGTCCGCTGGCTAAGCCATTCACCCACCGGGCCTCGGAGGGGAACGGCACGATAGCGCAGACACTGCGCGGGCTCCCCCGGTCTACGACCGCCGGGCTATCGTGCGGCCCATGCAATGGGCCTGGATCTTCGTCGGCGGCGGGCTCGGCGCCGTGCTGCGCTTCGAGCTCGCCGGCTGGGTGCAGGCTCACGCGGGACCCGCGTTTCCGTGGGGCACGTTCTTCGTCAATGCGATCGGCTGTTTTGCGATCGGCCTGGTCGCCACGCTGATCGACGAGCGCGGCGTCGGCGGAGCCGGACTCCGGAGCTTCCTGATCCCCGGGCTGCTCGGCGGCTTCACCACGTTCTCAGCGTTCGGGCTCGAGACGTGGCGATTGACCGAGCAGGCGGCCTGGGGCGCGGCGGCCGGGAATACGCTCGGAAGCGTCATCGTGTGCGGGATCGCCGTGGTGGCGGGCGTCGCACTCGGGCGCAGCGGCTGAGGCGCCGCCTCACCACGTCGGCAGCGCATGGAGCGCGCCGGCGAGCCGCAGCGCGTAGCCGGACGGCGTCGCCTCCACCGCCAGCAGCAGCTCGGCCTGGGCGCCGCGTTCGAAGCGGGCCGGCACGCCGCGCGGCGTGAGCTCGCGCTTCACGCTGCACAGCAGGGCGTCCAGATCGAGCGCCGACGGACGCAGCGTCGCCGGGTCGAGTCGCTCCTCGGTGCCGTCCGAGAGTGCGATCGTGCCGCTCGCGAGGTCGACGTCGCGCACGAAGAAACCCGCCTCCTCGACCTCGATCTGTCCGCGGAAGCGGCCGACCTGAATCACGTACTTGGCTTCGTCGGGCAGGTAGCGCACCGAGCGCTCGAACAGCGCGCGCAGTCGCCGATGCGTGATCGGCGCACCCTCGTGCCGGAAGCGACCGTCCCGTTGCAGCACGAGGCCGAACGGCTGCAGCGGCGGAGGGCTCGGCGGCGCGCTCAATCCGGCAGCGGCTCCGGTTCCAGCGAGCCGTCGGGCTGGACCCGGAACGCGCCGAGGAAGTCGTAGCGGTTCCACAGCACGACGCGCACGACCTCCCGGCCGTCGCGGTAGATCCACTTCTCGTTCCAGCGCACGCCGTGGTCCTCGTGCGTACGCGGGTCGTTGACGCTACCCACCTGATCGGTGGGCGCGCCGAGCAGATCCCACACCTCGCTGCGCGTCACCTTCTCGGGGCTCGCCGCGAGCTGTGGCTCACCCGCCGCCCCCTGGCGCGAGGCCGGCGCGCTCACCGGTCGCACTCCCCACCGATCATGTTGACGAAGTCGAAGGTCGGGATCAGATCCGCCAGCATCGCGCCGCGCAACATCTGCGGCATCGGCTGGAGATTGATGAAGCTCGGCGGGCGGCAGCGCACCTTCCAGGGTTGCGCGCTGCCATCGGACACCACGTAGAAGCCCAGCTCGCCGTTCGCCGATTCGGTCGCCTGATAGGCCTCGCCCGCGGGCACCATCGGCCCCTCGGTGACGGCCTTGAACTGCTGGATCATCTCTTCCATGGCGTTGAAGACGCGACCCTTTGCCGGCCAGCGCACGCGCGGATCGTCGACGTCGACGGGCCCGGGCCCGAGCTTCTCGAGCGCCACCAGACATTGCTCGACGATGCGCAGGCTCTGGTGCATCTCCTCGACGCAGACCAGATAGCGATCGTAGTTGTCGCCGACCTCTCCGATCGGGACGTCGAAATCGACCTCCGCATACTTCAGGTACGGAGCGTCCTTGCGCAGATCGAGAGGCACGCCGGCCGCCCGCAGCAGCGGACCGGTGACGCCGTACCGGATCAGCTCCTCCTTCGGGAGCAGGCCGGTGCCGCGCAGCCGGTCGACGAAGATCCGGTTCTGCGTGACGACATCATCGTAGTCCCGGAGCAGTCCGCGGATCTTGACGATGTTCTCCCGGCAGAGCGCCGGGAAGCCGGGGGCCATGTCGTGCTTGACGCCGCCGATGCGCACGTAGTTCGACGTCACGCGGGCGCCGCACAGCATCTCCATCAGATCCCAGGCCAGCTCGCGTGCCTCGATGCCGTAGAGGAACGGCGTCATCGCCTGCAGCTCGAGGCAGGCCGCACCGCAGCGGGTCAGGTGGTCTCCCAATCGGGAGAGTTCGCCGGCCAGCGTGCGCAGCCACTGGCAGCGCTCGGGCGTCCGGATCTCCAGCAGCTTCTCGACCGCGAGGCAGTAGCCGATGTTGGCGAGGATCGCCGAGTTGTAGTTGAGGCGATCGGTGTAGGGGATCGCCTGGTACCAGGTCCCGCTCTCGCATTCCTTCTCGAAGCCGCGATGCAGGTATCCCACCTGGATGTCGAGATCGACGATGCTCTCTCCGTCGAGCTCGATCAGGAACTTCACCGTCCCGTGCGTCGCCGGGTGGGACGGTCCCATGTTGAGGATCTGATTCTCGCTGTGGAGATCGCGACCGAGGTCGCGCTCCCGCGTCTGCGGACTCGCCATGCTCGCTCAGTTCCTCGGGCCGACGAGCGGCTGGCGCCGCTCCTTCGGGTAGTCCTTGCGCAGCGGGTGCCCCTCGAACTCTTCGTAGAGCAGGATCCGACGCAGATCGGGATGGTTGCGGAATCGGATCCCGTACAGGTCGAAGACCTCGCGCTCCATCCAGTTGGCTCCCGGCCAGAGCTCCACGCACGAGTCGATCTGGCAGGGCAGCTCCGGCACGCCGGCCTTGATACGGACGCGGTGCAGATGGGTCGTCGAGAGCAGGTGGTAGACGACTTCGAAGCGCGGTCCCTCGTGGTCGGGATGCCGCAGGTAGTCCACTGCACACAGGTCGGCGAGCATGTCGAAGCCGCACGTAGGATCGTCGCGCAGGAAGCGCAGGACATCGACGATCTGGCCCGCTTCGACCACGGCCGTCGCATCGCCGTGCGTCGCGTGCGTCTCGAGCAGCGCGTCGGCGTGGGTCTCGAGCAGGCGGCGCAGCGCCGCCGAGTCGAACGCTTGCATCAGCGGGGGCGCTCCGTCGGCGCGTGTTGGCGATCGTACTCGCCGCGGATGAAGTCGAGGCGCCGCTTCAGCAGGGATTCGGGCACCAGCAGGTCTTCCTTGTGGTATAGCATCGGGCTGCGTTCATAGGTGGCGATCTCGACCTCCCGGCTCATCACGATCGCCTCCTCCGGGCACGCCTCTTCGCACAAGCCACAGAACATGCAGCGCGACATGTCGATGTCGAAGGCCTCCGGCCAACGCTCGATGCCACGCTCCGGGAGTTCTCCGGGAATGATGCTGATGCAGTCCGTCGGACACGCGAACTCGCACAATCCGCACGCGACACAGCGCGGGAGCCCGTCTTCGAGCGCCACCAGCACCGGCATCCCGCGGAACGCGTCCGGGTAGTCGACGCGCTCCTCCGGGTACTGGACGACGAACGCGGTCGACTTTCCGGAGAGGAAGCCCCAGAGATTCCGGAAGAAACGCCGGCTGGTGGTCGCGAGCCCCTTCCCGATCGCGGGCAGGTAGGTCCGCTGGAACCAGCCCATGTTCTCGCGGCGATGGACGTGGACGACGCGGGCGGTCATGTTCGCCGGAGGCTAGCGCTCGAGTGCGAGCCCAGCGAGGCGAGCGCGAGCGATCTCACCCGGATGCCTCCGGTCGCGCGATCGCGGGCGGCGGCCGACGGAAGACATCGGCGCAGCGCGTGGTCACGGCTGCGCGGGCACGCGTGTCCAGGTCTCCCGGCGCCGCCGCGCCGAGTTCCCGCGCCACCGACGTCATCACCACCTGGCGCAGCCCGCACGGCACGATCAGCGCGAACTCCTCGGGGTCCAGCGTCACGTTGAGCGCAAAGCCGTGCCAGCTGATCCAGCCGCGCAGGCCGACGCCCACCGAGGCGATCTTGCGCGCCGGGCCCGGCGCTGCGGGCGCGACGAAGACGCCGGTCTGGCCCGGCCGCGTGTAGCCCTCGAGACCGAGATCGGCGAGCGCCGCAACCAGCAGCGCCTCGATCCGGCGCAGCCACGCGCCGGCATCCGCCTCTCCGCGCGCCGCGAGATCCGCGATCAGATAGCCGACCAGTTGGCCAGGCGCGTGGTATGTGACGTCGCCGCCGCGACTGACCCGATGGATCTCGATCGAACGCGCGGCCAGCTCCTCTGATGACGCAAGCACGTGTTGCTCACGAGCGCGCCGGCCGAGCGTGATGACCGGCGGATGCTCGAGCAGCAGCAACCCATCCGGAACCTCACCGCGCCGCCGCGCCTCGATCCGACGTTCCTGCAGCGCCAGTGCCTCGGTGTACGGCACGAGACCCAGCCACTCGATCGCCAGCCCCCCGGTGGGTGCGCTGTCGCGCGTCTGCGCGGCGATGGCAGGCCCGATCGAGAACGCACCGGGGCTCACGTCACAGCTCGAACGCGGCTTCCTCCAACAGCGCTCGCACCGCGTGGAGGAAGGCGTTGGCGGGGGCGCCGTCGACGGCGCGATGATCGTAGGAGAGTGCCAGGTGCATGATCGGGCGCACGACGATCACGTCCTCGCCGTCGATCTCCCGCACCACGGGCCTCTTCACGATCTCGCCCATGCGCAGGATGCCCACCTGGGGTTGGTTGATGATCGCGAAGCCGTAGAGGTTCCCGTAGCGACCGGGATTCGACACGGTGAAGGTCCCCCCGCGCAGATCGTCGGGAGAGAGCTGCTTCGAGCGGGCGCGTGCGGACAGATCCTCGATGGCCTGCGCGAGGCCGACCAGCGACAGCCGATCGGCGTCTCGGACCACTGGTACGACGAGGCCCTTCTCCGTCTCGACGGCGACACCGACGTGGATCGCTTGCTTCTCGACGATCGCATCCTCGAGCACCGAAGCGTTCAGCCGCGGGAAATCGCGCAGCGCGCGCACGGTGGCCGAGACGATGAACGGGAGATACGTCAGGTTGAAGCCGTGCTGTTGCTGGAAGCTGCGCTTGTTCGCGTCGCGCAGCTTCACGACCCCGTGCAGATCCACCTCGGCGACCGTCCCGACGTGCGGCGAGATCTGCTTGGACAGCACCATGTGCTCGGCGACGATGCGCCGCAGCGGCGTCATCGGGATCAGCTCGTCGCCGGGCTGGATCTGGTACGAAAGGTACGAGGGACGTTTGCCGCCGGTCGGCAGCGACGCGGCGACCGCACGCGTCTCCCCGGCGCTGCTCGCCGGCTTCTCGGCCGCCGCCCGCGCGGCGGGCGCCGAGCGCGCGTCTGCGACATCCGCCTTCGCGACCCGCCCTCCCGGACCGGTAGCCGAAAGGGTTCCGAGGTCGACGCCGTCCTCGTCCGCCATCCGGCGCGCCACCGGCGTCGCCCGGACTTCCTTCGCCTTCCCGGCTGCCTCGTCGACCTTCGGTTCCGGACGTGCGGACGGCTTCGACTCCGCCTTCTTCTTCTTCGCGTCGGACCCGCGAGTCTCGGCAGCCGCCGCCTTCGGCTTGTGCTTCGGCTCCGGCTCTGACTCCGACGCGTGTTCGGCCGCATCGTCCGCTGCCGCGCCTTCCGCGATCCGAGCCAGCGCCGTTCCAACGGTCACCGTCTCGCCTTCCGCAACCAGGACCTTCTCGACGACTCCCGCTTCTGGCGACGGAATCTCGGCGTCTACTTTGTCGGTGGTCACCTCGACGAGGGGCTGATCGCGCTCGACGCGCTCGCCTTCCTTCACGAGCCAGCGCGCCACCGTGCCCTCGAGCACGCTCTCGCCGAGTTGCGGGAGCTCCACCGTCACCGACATGCCTGTTGTCCCTCCGCGATCGCGAGCTTCAGAAGTTGAGTGAGCGCCCCTCGGCTCCGAGCGCCGCTTCCAGGATCGCCTCCGAGAGCGTCGGATGCGCGTGGGAAGTCGCGGCGATCTCGCTGGTGGTCGCTTCGAGCGTCATCGCGAGGCCGATCTCCGCGATCAGCTCGGTGGCCCCGAAGCCGACGAGGTGCGCGCCGACGATCTCTCCGAAGCGCGGCTCGGCGAGGAGTTTCGCGAAGCCGGCGGTGTGCGCCGACGCGACGGCCTTCCCGGACGCCGTGAACGGGAAGCGGCCGACGCGGATGTCGTCTCCGTAGCGCTCTCGCGCCTGCGCCTCGGTGAGCCCGATCCACGCGACTTGCGGCTGCGCATAGATGCAGCCGGGAATCTTCATGTGGTCGACTGCGGGGCGATCCAGGCCGGCGATCCACTCCGCGGCGGCGACGCCTTCCTCGCTCGCCTTGTGCGCCAGCAAGGGCGCACCAGCGAGATCGCCGATCGCTCGCACGCTCGGCACGGAGGTCACGAGCCGGGCGTCCACCGAGACGAACCCCTTGTCGTCGATCTCGACGCCGGCAGCCTCGAGACCGAGGTCTGCGGACAGCGGGCGCCGGCCGATCGCGACGAGCACCTGATCCGCGCGCAGCTCGTCTTCCTTCTCACCGGCGCGCACGCGGACGCGGACGCCGCTCTCGTCGATCTTCAGCTCTTCGAAGCGCGTGCCGGTTCGGACGGCGATCTTCTGTCGGCGAAACTCGCGCTCGAGTGCCTGCGCCACATCGGGGTCGGCGCCGGGCAACATCTGATCGGCCATCTCGACGATCGTGACCTGCGATCCGTAGTTGGCGTAGACGTACGCGAACTCGACGCCCACGGCACCGGCGCCGATCACCACCAGCTTCTCCGGCACGATCTTCGACTCGAGCGCCTGCCGCGAGGTCAGCACGCGCTCGCCGTCGACCTCGATGCCGGGCGGCGTCCACTCGGTCGATCCCGTCGCGAGAACGATGTGCGGCGCCTCGAGCGCCCCCTCGTCGGGGCCCGTGACCTCGACGGCGTTCGCACCGGCGAGACGACCGCGGCCGCGCACCAGCGTGATCGCGTTCTTCTTCAGCAGCGACTGGACGCCCTTGCACAGCCGATCGGCGACCTTCCGGCTGTGATCGATGGCTTTGCCGTAGTCGAGCTGGAGTTCACCGGCGCTCACGCCGAAAGTCGATCCGTGGACGCGCAGCGTCTCGATCAGCTCGGCGCCGGTCAGCAGCGCCTTCGACGGAATACAGCCCCAGTTGAGGCAGACGCCGCCCGGCACGTCTTCCTCGACGACGGCGACCTTCTGGCCGAGCTGCGCGGCGCGAATCGCACCCACGTAACCGCCCGGACCGGCGCCGATGACGACCAGGTCGAAGCGTCCAAGTGCCGCCAACGCGACCTCCTTCGAGTCTCTCGGATCGAGGACCGTGGGATCGAAATCTGCGCGAGGCGAGACTCGTCCGCGCGCTACGCGACCGGCTTCTCGACGACCGAGAGATCCAGATCGCCGATCTCCCGGTGACGCCCGCGCGCCGAAATCTTCTCGACCTGGACGCGCTCCTGGAGCTTCATCAACCCATCGAGCACGGCCTCGGGACGAGGCGGGCAACCGGGGATGTAGACGTCCACCGGGATGATCGTGTCGATGCCCTGCACCGTCGCATAGTTGTTGTACGGGCCGCCCGAACAGGTGCACGCGCCGAACGCGATCACCCACTTCGGCTCCGCCATCTGGTCGTAGACCTTCTTGAGCACCGGAGCCTGGCGGTGGCTGATCGTCCCGACCACCATCAGCAGGTCCGCCTGGCGGGGAGAGAAACGCGGCAGCGCGCAGCCGAAGCGGTCGAGGTCGTAGCGCGGCCCGGCAACCGACATGAACTCCATGCCACAGCACGCCGTGACGAACGGGTACAGGAACATGGAATACTTGCGACCCCAGTTGAAGACGGCATCGACTTTCGTGGTCAGGAAGGTCTCGTCGCCGGAGCGCATGTACTCGAGCGGACGACTGTCTCGAAATCGGTTGCTCACTCGGAATCCCCCGTAACGGCGCAATCATAGCGGCTCTGATACGCTGCGTCCTCATGGCGACGGCTCCCGAGCCCGATCCGCGACGACCGAGCGAACCGCAACGCGGGCGCTTCCGGCGCTTCACGCGCAGCGGCCAGCCCCCGCACGGGGAAGACCCGCGCCGCGTCGGGCTCGCCTGGGGCGTGCATGCATTCACTGCGAGCGGAGCCGTCGTCGGCGCCATCGCGCTGCTGGCGGTCGTCGCCGGAAACCTGCCGCAGGCCGCCGTGCTGATGATCGTCGCGCTCGCCATCGACTCGGTCGACGGGACGCTGGCGCGCGCGGTCCGGGTGGGCGAGGTGCTGCCCGGCATCGACGGCCGCCGGCTCGACGACATCGTCGACTACCTGAACTACGTGATCGTGCCGGTGGTCTTCCTCGTGGCCGCTGGCTACATCGGACCCTGGGTCGCCGCGCTACCGATCCTGGCCAGCGCCTACGGCTTCTCGCAGCAGGAAGCGAAGACGGAGGACGACTTCTTCCTCGGCTTTCCGTCCTATTGGAACGTCATCGCGCTCTACATCTGGCTGCTGGACGTGACGCCGCTGACCGCCACGCTGGTGGTCACGATGTTCGCCATCGCCGTCTTCGTGCCGCTGAAGTACGTCTATCCGAGCAAGATGCCGGTCCTGCGCCGCTCGACGAACGTCGCCGGGGGCCTCTGGGTCGTTCTCGTCACCGTCGCCGTCGTGGCTCC
>CAYOHN010000029.1:9960-20790 GCA_964403735.1 uncultured Spirochaetales bacterium
CCGTCAACCAAGGGGCCGGGTTGAAACGTCAACTTTTTCGCGACAGCCGATAGACTGACGCCGTGAAATGCGAGCCCTCGATTTCTCTGCCCCGGCGCCCGTTGGGCGTTCTGCTCGTGAACCTGGGCTCTCCGGAAGCCCCGACGCCGCGCGCGGTCCGTCGCTACCTGCGCGAGTTTCTCGGCGACCCGCGCGTTCTCGACATCCCGGCGCTCCCCCGCTGGCTGCTGCTCCATTTCGCGATCCTGCCGACGAGGCCGCGCGCCTCGGCGCGCGCCTACGAGAAGGTCTGGACAGCGGACGGCTCGCCCCTCCTCATCCACGGCCGCGCACTGCGCGACGCGCTGGCCAAGCGGCTCGGCGACGATTTCGTCGTCGAGCTGGCGATGCGTTACGGCGAGCCGGCGATCGAGCCCGCCATCCGGCGTCTGGCCGACGCCGACGTCGAACGGATCCTCGTGGTGCCGCTGTTCCCCCAGTACTCCGCGGCCGCCACCGGGTCGGCGATCGAGGCCATCTACCGGGCGGCCGGCGCGCGCTGGAACGTTCCGCCCCTCGAGGTGCTCGATTCGTACTACCGAGACCCGGCGTTCATCGCGGCCATCGCGACCGTCGCGCGCGAGGTTCCCGGCAAGCAGCGTCCGGACCACGTCCTGTTCTCATACCACGGGCTTCCCGAGCGGCAGATCCGCAAGAGCGATCCCACGGGAACGCATTGCTTCGCGACCAACACCTGCTGCGAACGCATCGGGAGCGCCAACCGCTTCTGCTATCGCGCGCACTGCGTCGCGACGAGCCGCGCGCTGGCTGCGGAGCTGGGATTGCGCGACGAGGACTGGACGATCTCGTTCCAGTCGCGGCTCGGCCGCACGCCCTGGATCCGCCCCTACACCGACGAGATCCTGCCGTTCCTGCGCGAACGAGGCGTCGAGCGGCTCGCCGTGCTGTGTCCGTCCTTCGTCGCCGATTGTCTCGAGACGATCGAGGAGATCGGCATCCGCGGACAGGAACAATGGCAGGAACTCGGCGGCAAGGAACTGATCCTCGTGCCGTGCCTCAACGCCCATCCGAAGTGGGTCGAAACGCTGGCCGGCTGGATCCGACGACGCGCCTGAGTCTGCGCGGCGCGCTTCGACGTCCCGGGCGAGGCGCTACGCGGCGGGCGGCGCGCCGCCAGATGCGGAGCGGAGTTCCACGCGCTGCCGCCCGCGCTCGGCCACGACGCGTCCCCGTTCCGTATGATCGCGGCCGCTGAACACGACGCGCCTGACGCGCGCGCTCGGCAGCCGCTGCGCGCACGCTTGCCCGCGCGGCCAGACGGTGAGCTCGTCCGGCCGCGCATCGGCGACGTAGCCCTCGAGGCGGCTGCCGTCGTCGAGCCACAGCGTGACGTCCCCGCGGAAGCGGAACGCCGCACGCAGCGACTCGGGCGTCGCATCGAGTTCGGCGCCGGCCACGGGGCCCTCGTCCGCGTCCGCCGACGGCGCCGGCGCCGGCGTCGTCGCCCGTCCGGTCGGGGCCGGCACCCGCGGACCGAACACCGCCGCGCGCGCCATCGCGGCGAACCCGCGCCAAGACGAGAAGCCCTCGTCGACCGCGGTCGCTTCGAAGCCACTGTGGACCATGCAGTTCTGGCAAGCCGGGTTGCCGCTCGCGGGTCCGTAGCGATCCCAAGCCGTGTCGGTGATCAGCTCCTCGAAGCTCTGGGCGTAGCCCTCCTGCAGCAGGTAGCACGGCTTCTGCCAGCCGAAGACGCCGTAGCTCGGCATCCCCCACGCCGTGCAGGCGTGCTCGCGGGCACCGGTCAGGAACTCGAGAAACAGCGGAGACTGGTTGAAACGCCAGCGCGCGCCACGCTGCTCGCCGAGCCGGAAGATCCTGCGGAACAGCTCGCGGGTGGCTTCCCGGGCCAGGAAGTGCTCCTGATCGGGAGCCGCCGCATAGGAGTAGCCAGGCGACACCATCATCCCCTCGACACCGAGCTGCATCATCGCGTCGAAGAAATCCGCGGTGCGCTGGGGATCGGCGCCGTGGAACAGTGTGGTGTTGGTCGTGACCCGGAACCCGCGGGCCAGTGCCAGCTCCACGGCGCGCACAGCCCTCTGGTAGGTCCCCGGGCGACACACGGACGCGTCGTGCTCCGCCTCCAGCCCGTCGAGGTGGATGCTGAAGCTCAGGTACTTCGACGGCTCGAAGAGATCGAGCTTCTCCTCGAGCAGCAGGGCATTGCTGCACAGGTAGATGTACTTCTTCCGCGCCACGAGGCCCGCGACGATGCGATCGATCTCCGGGTGCAGCAGCGGCTCGCCGCCGGGAATGCTGACGATCGGCGCGCCGCACTCGTCGACCGCCCGCAGGCAGTCCTCGACCGACAACTGCGACTTCAGCACGTTGCTCGGATACTGGATCTTGCCGCAGCCTGCGCACGACAGGTTGCAGCGGTACAGCGGCTCGAGCATCAGCACCAGCGGATAGCGCTCACGGCGCGCGAGCTTCTGCCGGACGATGTAAGTGGCGACGGTCGCCATCTGCGAAATCGGAACACCCATGGATTCCCCTCAAGCGAGCGCGGGACGCTCGCGGCAATGGAAAGATCGCGCGCGGCCGTCCGCTGGACCCTCGGACGCGGCCGCCGACACATCGGCCGCCCAGACCGCCAACGCAGGCGCCGCCGCGCGCAGGCGGCGGAGCGCCGTGACGATTCGCAGCGGCAGGTCGACACGCCAGAGTTCGTCGCGAGGGCCGTCGAGAACCACGCGCAGGACCGCCACGGGCCGATGCCCCGCCGCGTCGGCCAGCCAGAACGACTCCATGTCGACCGCGCAGGCGCCGCGCGCCGACAGCGCGGCGCGCCCTGCACCCGTCACGGGCTTCGCCACGCAGGCGATGGTGCCGCAATGCGCGGGGATGCCGGCCTGCGCCAGCGCCCGCGCGAGCGGCGCCGCATCGAGCTCGATGCGGCGGCCCGCCGGCCCGAGCAGCGCCGAAGCGATGACGACGTCCCCGGGCGCGAGCTCCGAATCGAGCGCTCCGCAGACCCCCGCGACCGCCCAGGCAGCCGCCGGCTGCGAGTGCAGACTCGAAGCTGCCCGCTGTGCGCGCCGAGGCCCCATGCCGACCCGCTGCACACGCGCGCCGGGAACCGCGCCTCGCAGCGCCCAGGACTCCAGGCGAAGCGCCGTCGCGATCAACAGATCGGGCCGCTGCGACGACGCCGCTCCGCTCATCGCTCCCCCCGCACCCAGCGCCCGAGCGCCATCACCGGAAAGTGCAGCCGGTAGAGGTGATAGCGGATGTAGAAGTCGCCCGGGAAGCCGGTGCCAGTGAACTGCGGCTCGTCCCAGTCTCCGTTGGGAAGCTGCGTCTGCGCCAGCCACTCGATTCCGCGCTCGGCCACCGGCCCGCGCTCGCCGGCGGCGAGCAGCGCCAGCAGCGCCCAGGCCGTCTGCGACGCCGTACTCGTCCCGCGGCCGCGCCAGGCGGGATCCTCGTAGGAACGAAGATCCTCGCCCCAACCGCCATCGGGGTTCTGTCTCGACACCAGCCAGAGTATGGAGCGTTGGATCGCCGGATGGTCCGGCGCCATGCCGGCGCGCACCAGCGCCGGCACGACGGCGCCGGTGCCGTAGACGTAGTTGGCGCCCCAGCGACCGAACCAGGAGCCGTCGGGTTCCTGGGCGCGCAGCAACCAGTCGACGCCGGCGCGGCAGCGCGGGTCTTCGGCGTATCCCTGCTCGGCGAGCATCTCGACCACGTGCGCGGTCACATCGGCGCTCGGCGGATCGATCACTTCGCCGAAGTCGCAGAAGGGGAGCTGACCACACAGCGCCTGCGTATTGTCGACGTCGAACGCCGCCCAGCCACCGTCCTTGCACTGCATGCCGAACGTCCAGTCGATCGCGCGGCCCACGGCGCCCTCGGTGCGCGCCGGCTCTCCGCCCGCCGCGCGCAGCGCGAGCACCACCTCGGCGGTGTCATCGATGTCCGGGTAGTTGTCGTTCTCGAACTCGAACGCCCAGCCGCCCGGCGCCAGCTCCGGCCGCCTCACGGCCCAGTCGCCCGGCACGCGGATCTCCTGTTCGAGCAGATAGCGACCGCCGCGCCGCATCGCCGGATGATCCGGCGCGACGCCGGCGTCGCGCAGGGCCACCATGGCCAGCGCCGTATCCCACACCGGGGACTGGCACGCCTCGAAGCGGCGCATGCCGTCCTCCCGGATCGCGAAGGTCCCGAGCGCATCCCAACCCTTCTGGAGCACCGGGTGGTCCAGCGCGTACCCGAGCAGGTGCAGCGCCATGATCGAATACACCCACGGCGGCTGGATGCCGCCCCAGCAGCCATCGGCTTCCTGACGCTTCAGGATCCACTCCGCGCACAGCGCCAGCGATTGCCGGCGCAGCGGCCCGAGCGGGTGCCGCTGATAGAGGTGGAGCGCGCGATCGAGCGCCTGGAACCGGCCCGGCCAGATGCGCAGCGGAAACCGCTGCGGCCGCCACACGCCGGTGCGCAGCTCGGCGAGTTCGAAGCCCAGCGGCCGCTGGGGGCGCAACGACGACACCACACACAGCGGCACGATCGTCTGACGCGCCCAGCTCCCGAAATCGTAGATGTTGAGCGGGAACCAGCTCGGCAGCAGGATGAGTTCCGGCGGCAGCGCCGGCAGGCGCTCCCACGGCCACTCGCCGAACATCGCCAGCCAGATCCGGGTGAACACGCGCGAGCGCTCGATCCCGCCGAGCTCGCGCACCAGATCGGCAGCGCGGCGCATGTGCAGCGCGTCGGCGGGATCGCCGGCGAGACGCAGAGCCGTGTAGGCTTCGATGGTGGCCGACAGGTCCGGCGGCCCGCCGAAATAGATCGCCCAGCCGCCGTCCGGGCCCTGCTTCGAACGGATCCACGCGGCCGTCTCCCGGACGATGACCGGATCGACGCGGCCGAGAAATTGCCGCAGCAGCAGGTCCTCCGCCTCCATCGTCACGTTGGTCTCGAGCTCGGCCTTCCACCAGCCCGCGTCGCTCTGGATCTCGAGCAGCCGGTCCCGAGCGCGTACGAGCGCCTGCGCGGCGGGGGAGACGAGCGGTGTGGCGAGCGAAGCCGTCATCGTGCGAGTTCCTTTTTCTGAATCGGAGCGAGCGCTGAATCGGAGCCGGAGACGTCCATGCGTCGCTAGGCCGCCGCAGCAGCCGAGGCCGTTGCCGGCGCGCGACCGAGGCCTTGCAAGGCCCGCTGCGCGGCGGCGTGGCCACTGCGCACGGCGCCTTCCATCGTGGCCGGCCAGCCGGTGTCGGTCCACGCCCCGGCGACGAAGACGTTCGGCACGCCGACGGCGGGCCCCGGCCGCGCCGCGCGCGTGCCCGGCGCTTGCCGGAACGTCGCGGCGCGCTCGACGGTCACGAAGAAGCGTTCGATGCGCGCGTCCCGCGCGGCCGGCAGCAGCGCCGCGAACGCCGGCACGAAACGTTCGCGCAGCGCGGCCTGCGAGAGTCCGAGGAATTCGTCGGCGGCCGACAGCGACACCGCGACGTACTGGCCGCACGCGAGGCCCGACGAGTGCGTGCGGTCGAACAGCCATTGCAGGGGGGTATCGATCCCCGCGAGCAGCGGATGCGGTAGCACCGGGCGATCGAAGACGACGTGGAGATTGGCGATCGGCGCGCGCCCGAGCGCGCGCAGGCCGGCGCGATCGACGGCGGCCGATGCCGGCAACAGCTCGGCTGTATCATCGTGCGGAACCGCGAGGATCACCGCGTCGGCCGCGAGCGGCGCGCCGGCCACGACCACGGCGGGCCGTCCGCCCCTTTCCTCGACGAGTGCAGCGACCGGAGCGCGGACGCGCACGAGGGCTCCAGCCGCTCGCAGGACCTGCTCGGCGGGGTCTGCGTGCAGTTGCTGCAGCGGCACCGTGGCCCAACCGATGTCCGCCGCATCGGCGCGCTCGAGGAAGCCGGTCTGGATCACCTTCGTCGCCAGCGCCAGCGACGCGTCGCGCGCCGGCAGGTTCAGCGTCGGCCGCACCAGGAGATCCCAGAAGCCGTCGATCGCCGCGGGAGACTCGCCCTGCGCGGCGAGCCAGTCTCCGAAGCGCACGCGGTCGAGCACGGGATCGGCGAGGTCGAGACCGCCGATGCGCCGCGCGGTTCTCCCGGCGCGCAATCGCTCGGCGAACGGCAAGTGATGGAAACGCAGCAGACTCGGCGCCAGATGCGCGGGACTCGGGAGCGCCGCCCGCCGGATCCATGCGGTGCCGCGACCGGGCGCAGCGACCGGCACGGCGAGCGGCGACTGCAAGTGCACGCGATCCGACACGCCGAGCCGATCGAGGAATGCGCGGTACTCCGTGCAGCAGCGCAGGAACACGTGCTGTCCGTTGTCGACGTCGAGATCGTCCCGGCGCGTCGACCACGTGGCCCCGCCGAGCCGCGGCCGCGCCTCCAGCAACGTCACGCGGACGCCGGCATCGGCGCAGTCGATCGCAGCGGTCAGGCCTGCCAGCCCGCCCCCGACGACGACGACGTGCGCCGCACTCACGCGGGCCGCTCGCTTCGCACGAGTTCCCCGCGACTCCGCCAGGCTCGCCACATCACCACGGTCACGTGTCGCACCAGATCGCGGCGGCGCGCCCGCGGCGCGCCGGCGCTCGGATCGTACTCCGCCCGCACCAGCGCATCCGCTGCGGCGAAGCCGCCGGCGGCGAAGCCAGCCACCAATAGCCGCGCCGTTCCGTGCAGCGATGCGACCAGCGGCTCGGCCGCCGCGAGCAACGCGCGCACCCGCGCCGTCTCGAACGCCAGCGCCGCGCGCAGCGGCGCTGGCGCCGGCCGTGCATCGAGATCGGCCTCTCCGACGCCGGCGCGCGCCAGATCCTCGGCCGGCAGGTAGACGCGACCGCGCGCGCGATCCTCCGCGACGTCCTGACAGTGCTCGATCAGCTGTAGACCTGTGCACACCGCATCGGACAGGGCGATGCGCTCCGGCGTTGCCGCGCCGAGCATGTGCAGAACCAGCTCGCCGACGGGGGTCGCCGACAGCGAACAGTACTCCTGGAGCTGCGACCAGCTCTCGTAGCGCGTGACGGCCTGGTCGCGCCGGTTGGCCTCGACGAGGCGGCGCAGCGGCCCGATCGGCAGCCGACCGCTGCGCAGCGCCGGGGCGAGCCGGCGGATCAGCGGATGGCGCGCCTCGCCCGCCGTCGCGCGCAGCAGGTCGGTCTCGATCGCATCGAGCAGCGCGAGCCGGTCTCCCGCCGCTTCGTCGCCAGCGTCGTCGACGAGCCGCGCGAAGCCGTAGATCGCGAGCAGATCCTCGCGCAGTCGGCGCGGCAGCCAGCGCGGCGCGACCGGGAAGTTCTCGTGCGCGGCCTTGGCGAGCAGATCGTCGACGGCGAGTGCAGACGCGTTCGCGCCCTCGCTCACGGGTCTCCCCGCGCCGCGCGCGACCCGGGCGACGAACCCGAGCCGGAGCCCGACGCGAGCGCGCGCTCCACCACACTGCGCAGACCCACCCGCCGCAGCCGGGCGCGGCGCGGGTCGCCGTCGACCATCGCGAGCAGAAGGTTCCCGTGCAGCATCGAGAGGATGCCCATCGCCATGGCCTCCGCCGAGGCTGCGTCTCCGATCGCCTCCGCGAGGGCCTCGCTGACGTCGCGCGCGAAGTGGTCGTGCATCGCGAAGAGCGGCTCGCGGATCGAGGCCTGCAGCGTCGGGGACTCGATCGTCCAACGCACGAACGCCTGGATCGAAGCTTTCTGTTCGTCGACGAAGCGCTCGTAGACGCTGAGCAGCTCGAGCAAGCGCGCGGCAGGATCCGGGTGCTTCAGGCTGTTGGCGATCTTTTCGGCGAACGGCACCAGCATGTGCCGGAAGGTCTCGCGAAACAGTGTTTTCTTGTCGCCGAAGTGCCAGAACACGGCCGAGCGCGAGACGTGTGCGCGGGCCGCGATCGCCGTGATGCTCGCGCCCTCGTAGCCACGCGCGGCGAACAACGCGGCGGCTGCGTCGAGGATGCGGGCCTGGGTGCGCGCCTTCGCATCGGGCGGCCGGCGCCGCGCCGGAACCCGCCGCGGCGACAACGCACCCGGCGAAGTGGACGGCGCGGCACTCGCCGTCAGAGTGGCGAGCGGACCATCGGGCAGGCTCTCCGGCATCAGCGACGCCTCCCTTCGACGACGCACGGACACGCGCTTCGACGTCCGCAGCCCTGGATAGTTTCAAATTGCACCGCTTCCGACACCCGGGCATTGCTGACCGTAACTACCGAATTGGTCAGCAGGCGGGTCAGCGGACGGGTCAGCAGGCGGGTCAGCGGACGGGTCAGCCGGCTCCCCGGACGCGCGCGGCGCGAGCCAGCGTTCGAGCTCCGGGCCGAGGATGCGGGGGGCTCTCCGGAGATCGGCAATGCGCCGCGAACCGGTGAGGGCCATGACCGCGCGCAAGCCCTCGCTGAGCGCTTCGCCGGCCTTCATGACCCCTTCGCTGCCCTCGGCCGACCAGGCGCGCAGGAAGGGCAGCGCGAGTCCCGCCACCTGCGCGCCGAGTGCCAGTGCGCGCGCGACGTCGAGCGCATTGCGCACACCGCCCGAAGCGATCACGTCGAATCCGGCGCGCTCGGCGTAGACGATCGAGGCGGCCGTCGGCACGCCCCATTCGCGCAGCAGCTCGCCGAGCGCGCGCTGGCGGGGCGAGCCGCGCAGCGACTCGACGCCGGTCCAGCTCGTGCCGCCGGCACCGGCGACATCGACCCAACGCACTCCTGCGGCGCGCAGCCGCGCGAGCGTGCGCGGGGCGAGACCACAGCCAGTCTCCTTGACGATCAACGGGATCGGAAGCTCCTGTACGAGCGCGGTCAGCGTTTCGAGCAGCCCGCGAAAGTCCCGATCGCCGTCATCCTGCACCAGCTCTTGCGCCGCGTTCAGGTGGATGCACACGGCGTCGGCGCCGATCGCCCGCGCCAGCGTCGCGACGCGCTCGGGCCCGACTTCCCGCGCCTGCACGGCCCCGAGATTGGCCAGCAGCAACACGTCGGGCGCGACTTCGCGCAGCCGATAGGTCTCGGCCAGTGCGGGATCCACCAGCATCGCCCGCTGCGAACCGACGCCGATGCCGAAGCCGTTCTTCTGCGCAGCCGCGGCGAGCGCCAGGTTGACCTCGCGCGCCTCGGGCGCGCCGCCGGTCATCCCGGTGATCAGCAGCGGCGCCTGCAGTTGGCGGCCGAGCAGCTCGAGTGACGGATCTACCTCGTGCCAAGCGAGCTCCGGCAGCGCTTCGTGTAGCAGCTGCACGTCCTCGAGCAGGGTGCCGCGCCGCGCCTCGACGTCCTCTCGGATACACAGATCGAGGTGCTCGAGCTTGCGCCGCGGAATGTCACTCACCGGCGGACCTCCAGCGCCAGACTCCGGGCTCCCGCTCCCGAGCGCGGCCTCGGGAGGCCGAGCCAGGTCCCCGCGGCGATCGCCAGGCGTCGCGGCTTCGAGAGCCGGATCGGCGCTCCGAGGCACGGGAACCCTTGGCGATGGAGCTCTTCGAGAACCACGCGATAGATGCGGCCCATCGCCTCGGCCGGACGCAGGACGCGGCGGTCTTCGGCCGGCAACAGTCGAGCCGCGGTCTCGTAGCGGATCCGCGTCCGTTCGGCATAGAACGCGAGAAGGAGCCGGATCTCTTCGGTGAGCTTGCCTTCCCCGAGACTCTCCGGCCGCACGTGCATCCGTGCGAGATCCTCGCGCGCCAGGTATACGCGTCCACTCGCCGCATCGTCGCCGACATCGCGCAGCACGTTGGTCAGCTGCACGGCGATCCCCATCTGCCGCGCGTACTCGAGCGAGTCCGGATGGCGCGCGCCGAGCACACGCACCAACAGCAAGCCGACCGTGGAGGCGACGCGGTAGCAATAACGCTCGAGGTCCGCCCACGTCTCGATCACGTCCCCAGACAAATCCGATTCGATGCCGCGCAGCAGATCGAGAAACACGTCCTGCGGCAAGCGGAAGCGCTGCACGGCGTCGCCCAGGGCGATGCCCACCGGCTGCTCGGCGTCTCCGCGATACGCTGCGGCGAGCTCCGCACGCCAGCGTTCGAGCAGGAGCCGTCGATCGCCGCGTACGGCCGGGTCGTCGGCGACGTCGTCGGCGAGCCGGCAGAACGCGTACACGGCGTGCAGCGCGCGCCGCTGCGGCGCCGGCAGCATCCAGAACGCAGCGGCGAAGCTCGAGCCGCTGCGCTGGAGCACCTCCGCACAATGGTCGTAGGCGGCGCGCAGCGCGGGCGTGAGGGCCGGATCGGTCATCGCGACGCCGCCGACGGCCGAGCCCGCGGCGGCCCGTGGATCTCCGCCAGCGCCGCCAGCGCGGCATCGGCGACGGCGTCCGGATCGAGACCGACCTGCCGCCACTGCTCGCCCTGCTCGGCGTGCTCGACGAAGCGGTCGTCGATGCCGATCCGCCGCACGCGCGTCCCCGGCGCCGACCGCGACAGCGCTTCCAACACCGCGCTGCCGAAGCCGCCGGCCAGCAGGTGATCTTCGACCGTCAGCACGACACCGATGCGTTCGGCGACGTCGCGCAACAGCTCCCCGTCGAGTGGCTTGACGAAGCGCGCGTCGACGACGGCCGCTGAGACCCCGTCCGCGGCCAGACGCGCCGCGACGGCCAGAGCCACCGACACCGTCCGGCCGAGCGCCACGAGCGCGACGTCCGTCCCGTCGCGCAACAGCTCGCCGCGGCCGATCGGCAGCGGCTTCGGATCCGGATCGAGCGCCACGCCGCACGCAGCCCCGCGTGGAAACCGCAGTGCGAACGGCTGACCCGAGTCGATCGCCGTCGCCAGCAGGTGCTGG
>CAYOHN010000030.1:0-20593 GCA_964403735.1 uncultured Spirochaetales bacterium
TGCTGACGGCGGAAGAGAACTTCCACGGCTATTTCATCGGCGAACCGGCGGCCGCGCGCTCTTGGAGTGCGAGACGCGCCGCTGTGAGGGTACGATTGCTGCGATGCAAGCGACTTCGAGCGAGGCCCGGCGAGATGACCACTGCATCGCTCGCGCTGGTGCCCTACGCCGAACGCGGCGACATCCCCGAACGTCTCGGCGTTGACAAAGTCGAAGCGTCGGTATCGTGGCTCATCGTCGCCGAGGTGCTGGCCGAGCTGCGCGAATCACCCGGCGACGTGATCGAAGGGAGGACAAAGGCGTGAAGCTGTCGGCGCTTCACTGGCCCCTATGGATTCCAGTCGCAGCCATCCTCGTCGGAAGCATCGGGGCCGCGTGGTTCACCGAAGAGTGGCTTTGGGTCTCGCGGGGCGGTTCGGCTGTCGTCGCTGTCGGCGTGCTGATGGAGGGCTGGCCGTTGTTGAAGATCAATCGCAGTAACGACTCGCCGGGATGGCTCGAGGATAAGGCTCTGCGGGCAATCCAAAACTTGACCCTAGTGATCGTGCTCGGAACGCTCGTCAACGGCTACGGCGACGTCGTCGCAAAGGCTTTGGCGGAGTGGTTCGGCAAGAGATGGGCGGGAGCATGAGGGCAGCGGTCTACGCACGCATAAACGCCGACAAGTAAGCGAGCGACTGCCCCGCGGATCAAATTGCACGATGCCGAGACTTCTCCGCGCCGCGTGACTTTACGTTCGCCGATGACACGGTCGTCGCTGAGGCCGGAATCTCCAGCGCGTCCCGTCAGAACCAGCCGGATCTGCTCGATCTGATGGCGCGCCTCGACGAATGGGACGTACTGCTCCGCTGGGATTCGTCTCTGTTCGCGCGCGACTCCGAGGACCGCGCGTGGATTCGCAAGCGTCTGCGGGCTAGCCGGCGCACGGTTGAACGGCTGCTGGAGATGCCGTGGAACGAGAACGCCCCCCCGGGAGTCTGCGGACTCACGAGGGGGCGTTACAGGTAGCGGGGGGGGGATTCGAACCCCCGACCTCCGGGTTATGAGCCCGACGAGCTACCAGGCTGCTCTACCCCGCAACAACCGGACTGCAGGTTAGTCCCGGGGGTGACGCCGGTCAACGGCCGCGTGTTCCGGCGGGGATGCGATTTGCGCCGCGCGAAAGGCAAACTCGATTCTAGAGTTGCGGCTCGAGTGCACGGAGTTTGCGTTGGTTTCTCGCTGGTCGACTGACAATTCTCGTCACGGGGTGACGAAACGTGGCACTCTCGGAAGGGGGTGATTCAGCCCCATCTGGGAGGGCAACGCATGATTTCGACCAAAGCGCGTTCTTTCGAGTCGAGGCGGTTCGTCGCACGCGGGACCGGCACCGTCCTCGGCGCACTGGCCTGTGCCGGTGTCTTCGCGGCGGCGATCTCTGCGCCGCCGGCACACGCAGGGACGATGTACCGCTGGGAGACGGAGAACGGCACGCTCGCGTTCGCGGACGACGCGAAGCGCATTCCGGACCGCTACCGCGAGAAGGCGGAGGCGATCGTTTCGGAAAACCTCGACGGCTATCGCCGCTTCACGCCGACCGATCCCGGTGCGCAGCAGATCCATGCCGAGCGGCTGGCCGAACGCCTCGACGGCCTTCGCGCGCTGACGGCCGACGACGGGAGCGATGCCGGCGCCGTCGACGAGGTCGCGAATCCGGTCGGCCCGCATCCGGTCGGCGAGATCGCGCTGCAGTCCGTCCGGGAGCGGGTGGGACGCCGCCGCGTCAACACCCCCGACGGGCCCGAGTGGAGGCGGACGACGCGACTGCAGACCGTCGACGCGCCGGTTCCGGTGCTGGGTGTGGGTGCGGATCCGGAGTCCGACGAGCCGGTGATCGTCGAACGGATCCGCGCGCGTCCCCGAGGATCGATCGTCACTCGCCAGGTCACCGTCGTCCGCCAGGGCGATCGCGTGCTCTCGGTGATCAAGCCGCGCTCGCGGCAGAGTTCGTCGGATTGGCCGATCGAAGAGGACCTCGAAGCATCGCGCTGACGCACGGGAATCGGGGAGGGGGCGCGGCGCGTCTCGCGACGCGGCCGCACCCCGCTCCCCACCCCCAGCACGAGTCTCCAGCCATGAGCGCCCGGCGACGCGCGGAGTCCGATCAGGATCCGGCGGCCGGGATTTCCTCGAAGTCCTGCAGCATGCCTTGCGGCACGCCGGCCTGGCGCGCCTGCTCGAGCAACGCCGGATGCGCCGTCTCGGCTTCCTCGAGCTGCGTGCGGGCCCGCTCGTAGGCCGCCTCCAGGCGCGCGCGTTCCTCACCGCGCGGATAGCGACGAGACCGCATGCGAGACACATCGGCCTCCAGGGCGGCGGTGGTCTCACGCAACGAGCGCACCTTCTGCGCACTCTTCTCGAGCTCGCCGATCCAAGTGGACCAGTCCTCCGTAGCGGCCACCGCGGAAGCCGGTGAGTGCGCGCCTTCCGCCGATTGCGCCCCTGCCGGACCGGTGATTGCGAGCAGCAAGCTGCCGATCGCCGCGGCCCCTCCGCGACGGATCCCGTTCTTCATCATTCTCCCTCCCTGACGGCGAGGTGCGCGGGCACGCGTTCCTCGACGTATTCGGATAGTTGGCGGGCCATCTGGCGATCGAGCCCGAGGAAGCGCAGGCCCATGCCCGGCGCCAGGTCTGGCGCCGCCGGCCGCGCCCAGATCACCTGCGCCGTCGAAGCGAGTGCGAGTGGGGTTTCGGGCAGTTCGAACTCGAGATCCACCTCGGCCTGTGCCGGCAACGTCTCATCGGTTTCGACGAAGACACCGCCTCGCGAGAGATTGCGCGCGGTGCCGTGCCACTCGCTGCGCCGTCGGCGCAGCTCCACCTTCGCCTCGATCGCGATGCGCGGCAGGCCGCGCGGCACGGCGTCCAGCAGCAGTCGGCGCGCGGCTTCGAGGAGATGCAGGCGCTCGACCGGCTTCGGGATCACGTCGTCGGCTCCCGCGCGCACGGCGTTCTCGCGTTGACTCGCAGAGTCGCTGCTCGTGAGCAAGACGATGGGAAGGCCCGCATGCAGCGGGTCTTCCTTGAGTCGTCGACACAGATCAGCACCATCGAGGCCGGGCATCGAGACGTCGGCAAAGACGAGATCCGGGCGGACGACGGCGGCCAGAGTCAACGCCTCCTCGCCACTTGCCGCGGTGAAGACCCGTCCTGCGCGCGCAAGGAACAACGCCGCCAACTCGCGCAGCAGTGGTGTGTCGTCGACCACGAGGATCGTGCGGCGGATCTGCGCCTCCGGCGCGCTGGAGACGGCGAGGCTCAGAACATCCCCTCGCCGGGCTCGACCGGGCGCCGATCGAAGTTCGAACGGACGCGCCAGAGCCGGCCATCCGGACGACTCCACTGCTGCTGCTCGTCGTAGGCGACGGCAATCGGCTCGGTGCGCAGATACGCGAAGTACGTGACCTGCACGGTGGCCGTGCTTCCGTCCTCGGTGAACTCGATCTCGCGGATCGCGTAGTCGGTGAAGCGCACGTCGCGGAAGGAGCGCGTCTGCTCCGAGAACTCACCGACGCCCTCGGCATCGACGAAGCCGCGCGCGCGGTCGAACTGCGACCAGCGCATCATCTGGGTGTAGTGCTTCTGGATCTCGTAGAAGTCGGTTTCCCGGGCTGTCTGGCCACCCACGGCGCAACCGAGACCAGCGACTCCGAACGCGAGCGCGGCGAGTGCCAGCGGGCGTCTGGAAAGCGCGAGAACACGAACCGACATGGATCTCCTCCTTGGCGGCCATCCCGGGCCGCCGTGCCCTCTTGAACCGGCCACCGTGTCCTCTTGGATCGGTCGCCGGCGTGCCCTCTTGAATCGGCTAGGTCCGGGAAAGGGTTGAGCCGGGGGCCAGAAGGGCCGTTCTCTGCACACGAGCCGCGCTACCGTTGCGCATCGGCTCGGAGGGTCTGCGCATTTCGGGATCGGACGACCGCCGGCTGCTGGTCGGCATCGACATCGGGGGCACCAAGATCGCCATCGCCGTGGGCGATGCCTCTGGAGCCCTGGCGGCGCGCTGGCGGCGTCCGACGGAACCGTCCGGACGCCCCGACGACGACCTCGAGCGCCTCGGGGACGATGTCCGGAGCGTGCTCCGCGATGCCGGCGCGACGCTCGTGGACGTCGCGGCGGTCGGCGTGACGGCCCCGGGTCCGCTCGATCCGGAGCGCGGCGCCGTGCTGCAGCCGCCGAACCTGCCCGGGTGGCGGGACGTGGCCATCGTCGACCGGCTCGCGGAGTCGCTCGGGCGGCCGGTCTTCCTCGAAAACGATGCGAACGCGGCGGCTCTCGCGGAGTGGCACTTCGGCGCGGCGCGGGGCCTGCGACACGTGGTCTACCTGACGATGTCCACGGGTGTCGGCGGAGGAATCATCCTCGACGGGCGTCTCTACCGCGGCGTCCTCGCGAGTGCCGGCGAGATCGGCCACGTCCCCGTCGAGTGGGAGGGCGAGCCGTGCTCGTGCGGGCAGCGCGGCTGTCTCGAGGCGTACGTCGGGGGCGCCGCCTGGACACGGCGGCTTCGGACGATCGTGCGTGAGGACAGCCGCGCCGCGGCGCTCGCGGGTGGGCGCGAGCGCGTGACACCCGTCGAAGTGGTCGAAGCGGCGCACGAGGGCGACGGCTTCGCGCGTGCCGAACTCGCGCGCTGGTGCGATTACGTGGCGCGCGGCGTGACGGGCGTCGTGATGACGCTGGCGCCCGAGGCCGTCGTGCTCGGCACGATCGCGGTGGCCGCTGGCGAGACGCTGGCCTTCGCGCCGATCCGGGAGCAGGTGGCGGCGCACGTGTGGCCGCATCTCGCCCGCGATCTGCGCATCCTGCCGGCTGCGCTCGGCGACGAGGCTCCGTATCTCGCAGGGCTCTCGGTCGCGCTGGAAGCGCTGCGCCGGGAGGAGGAGCCGGAGCCGAACGATCGGGCTAAGAGCTCTCCCGCGAAAACGGGGTGAGTTCGGCGTTCAGGCCCTCGGATTCGTGCTGGAGTTCCGCGACGAGGGCGACCAGCGCCGGCAGACTCGCCGTGGTCTTCTGCGTCACCTCGAGGATGCGAGCCGCCGTGGCGGAGACCGCGTCGCTGGCGCGCGAGTGATTCGCGGTGTTCTCCTGGAAGGCGCGGATCATCTCGGTGATCGAGCCGATGTTCTCGCGCACGAAGCGGCTGGAGCTGCGCTGCTCCTCGGTGGAGCGGTGGACCTGACGGCACAGCTCGAGGGCGGCCTCGGCATTGCGATGCAGAGTCTCGCCGGCCTTGCGCTGCTCGGAGAGCCCGCTCGACATCTGCTGGATCATCTCGCTCGTGCGCTGCGCGGCCTGTGCGACGTGCGCGGAGTTCCGGGTCTGCTCGGTGGCGGCCCGGGCGATCTCGGAGACGCGTGAACTCGCCTCGTGTGCAGAGCTCCGGATCGTCTCGAGTGCCGTGCCGGCGCGGCGCGAGCGCTCGACGCCGGCTTCGACGGCATCCATGCCACTGCCCATCGCTGATACTGCGTTGCGGGATTCTTCCTGGACCGCACCGATCAGCCGGTCGATCTCCTGGGTCGCCGAAGCCGTCCTCTGTGCCAACGTCTTCACATGCGTCGCGACGACCGCGAAGGCCTTGCCCTGCTCGCCGGCCTGCGCCGCGATGATCGCCGCGTTCAGCGACAGCAGGTTGGTCTCCTCGTTGATCGCACCGATCACGGTCAGGATCTCGCCGATCTCACCGATCCGGTGTACGAGCCGCTCGAGGACGTCCCGCGCATCCCGGGTGAGCGCGCGGATCGTCTCGATGCCATCGACGGTTGCCGCGACGGCGCTCGAACCGTCTTCGGCTTCGTGCGAGACGCGCTCGGTGAGCTGTGATGCCTCGCGCACGTGCTCCGAGACCTGTTGGATCGCGCGATCCATCTGCGTGATCGCAGCGGCGGCTTCTTCGGCCATCGCCTCGACGGCGTCGGCGCTGTCGGCGACTTGACGGATCGACGCGCTGATCTGGTGGATCGAGGCCGTCGAGGAATCCACGGACTGGTGCAGCGAGCCGGCGCTGCGCGCCACCTCGTCGATCGACGAGCCCATCTCGAGGATCGAACTCGACGCTTCCTCGGTGACGTTCGAGAGTGCTTCCACTTCGCGATCGATGCCCTTGATCGACGAGTTGATGTCCGCCATCAGCGACGCGGTCTCTTCGACGGCGCCTTCCTGATCCTCGCTCGCGCGCTCGATTTCCTCGAGCCCGTGTCCGAAGCGGATCGGGAGCTGCTGCAACCTCGCCGCCACCGTCTGGAGGCGGTCGACGATTGTGCCGAAATTCTCGGCGATCCGGTTCACCTGCTCGCCGAGCGGCGCGAGCGCGCCCATGCCTTCTGGTTCGATCCGCGCGGCGACCTCGCCCTGGCCTAGGCGCTGCAGGACTTCGAGCGCCTGGGTGACCGGCGCGAGGCTGCGGCCCGCCGCAAAGGCGATCGCGGCCCCGGTCAGCAGCGCACCGACGGCCGCAACCGCGTACCCGACGCCGGGGTGGCCCGCCTGTGCCGCGGCGAGAACGCCTCCGGTACCGGTCAGAACGACTCCGCCGCTGCCGATCGCCGCGAGGCGAAGCTGGAGGCCTCGGAAGAGCGCGGATCGCTGCGACTCGGACATGCGGACGGGTCTCCTTCGGCTTCGGTCGGCCGCAGGAGGCATCGGCGCTCGGGGACGCGCCCTTGAGGCGCAGCGGTTGCGCAAGCGGGCGCGCGAGCCCGCCCCCCGGTCCGGTCCGTTCAGGCGAAGAGGGCTTCCGGTCCGTTCCGGGGAAGAGGGCTTACGCGGGCAGCGCCGTACGCCGCCACGTATCGAAGTTCCCCGCCACGATCGCCGCGCGCGCGTCCTCGAGCAGCCGGAAGTAGAAACGGAGGTTGTGCAGCGAGGCGAGCCGAGCGCCGAGGATCTCGTTTTCCTTCAGCAGATGCCGCAGGTACCCGCGAGAATGAGCGGTGCAGGTCGGACAGTCGCAGGCCGGATCGATCGGCCCTCCATCGCGCGCATGACGCGCGTTGTGGATGCGCAGGATGCCCTCACTCGTGAACAGCAGCCCGTGGCGGCCGTTGCGCGTCGGCAGCACGCAATCGAAGAGGTCGATGCCCGCGGCGATCGCGTCGAGCAGGTCCGACGGGCGGCCGATCCCCATCAGGTAGTGCGGCGCCGCCGGGGGCAGGGCCTCGTCGGCGGCGGCGACGAGGTCTCGGCGCCGAGCGGCCTCCTCCCCGAGTCCGAGCCCGCCGTGCGCGTAGCCGTCGAAGCCGAGCGCCGCCGTGGCCTCGGCGCTGCGTCGGCGCAGGTCCGGGAAGACGCCTCCCTGGACGATCCCGAACAGCAACTGGTCCGGCCGCGAGCGGGCGGCGAGAGAACGCTTTGCCCAGCGCAGCGTGCGCGCGAGCGTCGCCTCGCTTCGCCGACGCGTTTCCGCGTCGGCGGGATCGCTGCCGAGCCATTGCAGGGGCCGGCACTCGTCGAGCGCCATCGCGACGTCCGGACCGAGTGCCTCCTGGATCGCCACCGCGCGCTCCGGCGTCAGCAGGCGCCGCGTTCCGTCGCGGGGCGACGCGAACGAGATCCCCTCTTCGTCGACGCGACAGCGATCGCCGAGCGAGGTGACCTGGTATCCTCCGCTGTCCGTCAGCCAGGGACCGCGCCAGCCGGTGAGGCCGTGCAGGCCGCCGAGGGCGGCGACGGCGTCCTCCCCCGGTCGTTCGTGTAGATGGAAGGTATTGGCCAGCAGGATCGTCGCGCCGACCCCGCGCAGCGCGGCCGGGTCGACGCCGCGCACCGCGCCATAGGTGGCGACCGGCATGAAAGCCGGTGTCGGGACCCCACCGTGGGGTGTCGAGAATACGCCGGCGCGGGCGCTGCCATCCCGAGCGGCGATCGTGAACGAGAAGCCTGCGCGCATCACAGGATCAGCATCGCATCGCCATAGGAGTAGAAGCGATAACCGCGCTCGACGGCCTCGCGGTAGGCGGCGAGGACGGGCTCGCGGCCGGCGAATGCGGCGACGAGTAGCAGCAGCGACGAACGGGGCAGGTGAAAGTTCGTCAGCAGCGCGTCGACGACGGCAAAGCGCGACCCCGGACGCAGGAAGAGATCCGTTTCGCCATGGCCAGCCGCGACGCGGCGTCCGCCGGCGCGGCACGCTTCGAGCACGCGTGTGGTGGTCGTCCCGACCGCGATCACACGGCCACCGCGGGCGCGGGTGCGCGCGATCGCGTCGGCGGTTGTTTCTGGCAATTCGTAGCGCTCGGCGTGGAGCGTTCCGCTCTCGAAGGCCTCGGGGGCGAGCGGCCGGAACGTGCCGGGACCCACATGGAGCACCACCTCGGCCCGTTCGATGCCGGCAGCGGCGAGCCGGACGAGCAGCTCGCGGCCCAGGTGCAGGCCGGCAGTCGGCGCCGCGACGGCGCCGGGCACCCGGGCGAACACCGTCTGGTAGCGGGCGTCGTCGCCGCGATCGTGCGCCGGGCGGCGGATGTAGGGAGGCAGCGGCGGCTCGCCGGCGCGGTACGGATCGATGTCCGTCGCGGTGCGAAGCTCGACTTCGCCGTCCTCGTGCAGCGCACACAGTTCGGCGTCGAACGCGGCGGCGCCATCGCCGAAGCGGAACACGAGTCCCGGGCGCAGGCGACCGCGACAGCGCAGCAGTGCGCGCCACTGTCCCGGCGCGTGCTCGACCGGACCGAGCAGCAGCGCCTCCGCGCGGCCGCCGCTGCTCTTGGTGCCGCGCAGCCGCGCCGGCAGCACGCGGGTCGCGTTGACGACGAGGAGATCGCCGGCGCGCAGCCAGCCGGGCAACTCGGCCACTGTGGCATCAGTGCGTGTGCCGGCGTTGCGGTCGAGCACCAGCAAGCGCGCGGCCTCGCGCGGTTCGGCAGGCCGCTGCGCGATGTGTTCGGGCGGGAGTTCGTAGTCGAAGGCGGCGAGCGGATCGTCACTCACCGGGGGGTGTCGGGGAGAGGCGGTCGCGCAGAGCCGGGGCCTGTGCGATCGCATCGTAGGAGAACAGCGCGATGCCCGGCGGCGACATCGCCCGGACGGCGTCGAGCTGGGAGCGCGCCCGCTCGGGTTCACTCTCGAAGAGCCAGGAACCGATCCCGATCCAGACCCTCTCCCCGCCGACGCCGCCGAGCGCAGCGCGCGCCAGGAGCCGGAGCAGGTGATCGTCGAGCGTGTACGCCATCGGGACCGCGAAATCGAGCACGCCTTCATCGAGCCAGCCGCGCCAGTCCTGGAACAGCGCGAGATAGGCGCGGTCGGCATACGCCCAGACGGCGGCCGAGATCTCGATCGTTGGCTTTGCGCCACGAGCGGAGGAAGCGATGCGCCGCACGACCTCGGTGACGCGCTCGCGCCGCCACGCGTCCCAGCGGTTGGCATTGGCCAGCGAGTGGCCGAGCGGCGCGACGAGGCCCGTCTCGCGCTGGAAGCGTTCTCGGGACGCCTCCCCGTAGCCGAAGTCCATGCCGACGCCGAACCGCGAACCCGGAACGAACGGCAACACGTCCGGGTGGCGGATGTAGTCGAGATGCACCCCATCGAGTGCGGGATAGCGCGCGACCAACTCCCCGACGATCGCCGCCAGCGTCTCGCCGACGGTCGGCGCCGCCGGATCCAGCCACACCTGCGGCGTGCCCATCCGATACCAACTGCGGTCCGGCTGCGGGAAGTCGAGTTCCGGATACGTCAGCACGTTGCGGCCCTTGCGATCGACCGTCAGCGCCTCGGGGCCGAGCCGCGCGAGCAGCGCGGCCTCGCGGTTGGTCGACAGCGACAGCGCGTTCATCCACGCGTGTACGCGCAGACCCGCGGCGTGCGCCTGCTCCAGCAGCTCCTCCAGCGAATCGATGCCGGTCCGCTCGCGCGTCGCGCGGTAGGGCGCGGCATCGGCGATCGAAGAACGGAACCACGCGCGGCCGCCGCGGTAGACCTGCACGAGAAGGTCCGTCGCACCGAGCGCCTGCGCGTCCGCGATCAGCGCGGCGATGCGAGCGGGATCGTCGAGGACGCGCAGGGAGCCTTCGCACGGAACCCACAAGGCGAGTCGCGCAGCGGGGGAGGGCGCCGGTGCCGAGGGCGGGACGTCCGCCGGCGGGGTCTTCGGCGCCGGGTCCGCGGCCGGCGGACCGTCGGACGCGCCGACGCACGCGATCAGCAGGCCGAGCGCGAGGAGCGAGCGCAAGCGGGTGGGGCGCATCGGCGACAAAGCCCGCCGAAGCTATCGGAGCGCGACGACGGGGACAACGGACCCCCGTCCGCCGGCTCGACGGCCTCGGCCGTGTCGCTCACACTGCGCCTGGATGGCGAAAAAGCGACCGAGGTTGCTGACGGCCGCGCCGCTGCTGGCCTTGCTGGCGGCGGGCGTCTCCGGCGCCGCGGAACCGGTTGCCGCGGAGCTCGCGCTTTCGGAGACGGCGGCGGCGGCGGCCACTGCGTTGCGCGCGGCGCGCGCGGCCGAGCGGGCCGGCGATCCCGCGATGGCGGCTGCGCTCTACGCCGAGGCCGCGGAAGCCGCGCCGCCCATCACCGCGCTCGCCAAGCGCTTCGAAGCCGCGGCCTGGCTCGCCGCGGCGCGTGCGGATGCCGCCGAACGCGCGGCGCGGGCAGGCCTCGCAGTCCCGGGCGCGTCGCCCTTCGTCGAAGCCGCTCTGTACGAGGTGCTCGGCGACGCGCGTCGGGCGGCCGGGGACGCGAGCGGCATGCGCGCCGCCTGGCGCGAGGCGCTGCAGCGCGGACCGGCGGCGGGGCGCGCCGAGCCGCTCCGGCTGGCGCTCGCGGAATCCCTGCTGAGTGCCGGCGAGCAAGACGCCGCGATTCTCGAGCTGCGCACGCTTTGGATCGGCGCTCCGGCCAGCGACGCGGCGCGCGGCGCCGGCGAGCATCTGATCCGGCTCGAGCAGGAGCTCGAGCGATCGCTGCGCCGCGTCGCCGACCACCTCGAGCGCGCCGATCGTCTGTTCTCGTTGCAGCGCAGCGAAGCCGCGCTCGCCGACTACGACGCCGCGCTCGCGGCGGGCCTGGCCGGTGAGGATCGCCGCCACGCGCTCAGCCGGCGCGCCCACTGCTTGTTTCGTCTGCGCCGTTACGACGAAGCGGAGCCGGCGTTCGCGGCGCTCGGTGCCGAGCCGAGCGCGCGGTTGTGGCGCGCGCGCGCAATGGCCCGGCGCGGCGCCGTCGAGGAAGCGATCGTCGCGCTGACGGCGCTGGGAGCGGAGCCGCACGCGGCCACGTCCGCATGGGCGCGCCAGCTCGCGGGCCTGCTCCACGCGGGCCGAGATCGCGGCGAAAAGGCTCGCCAACTCTTCGCCTCCGTCGTCGACGATGCCAGCGCGAGTGAAGAGATCGCGACCGCAGCCCTCTGGCACCTCGGCTGGAGCGCCTGGATCGCCGGGGATGCGGCCGAGGCGCAGCGCCGGATGGCGGCACTCGCGGCGCGGCAGAGCGATCCGATCGAGCGCCTGGCCGCGCGCTACTGGGAGGCGCGCGCGTTGGGGGGCGAGAAGGGCGCAGCGGCGCTCGCCGGACTCGCCGCCGACTATCCGTTCACGTACTACGGCTGGCGAGCGGCGCAGGCCGGGCCGGCCCGCGCGTCCGTCGCGTCGCCGGTGCCACCGGGGACGTCGGTGCTGAGTGACGCAGAACTGCAGCCGGCGCGCATCCTGATCGCCGCCGACTTCGCTGCCGACGCGCAGGCGGAACTCGCGCGTCTCGACGCGCGCGCGCGCGGGCTCGCGGACCGCATGGCGCTCGGGCAGCTCCACGTCGCTGCCGGAAGCTGGGACGGCGCGCAGGGCCTCGTCGTGAGCGCGTACCGCGAGCGACTCGCGCGCGGCCCGGCGCCGGGTCAGGAGGCGCTCTGGCAGCTCGCGTGGCCCGATGCCTATGGCGAGAGGCTTCGGGCCGCGATGCCGGCCGACGCAAAGATCGACGCCAGGCTGGTCACCTCGGTGATGCGCGAGGAGAGTCGCTACCGAGCCGACGCGGTGTCGGTGACCGGTGCGCTCGGACTGCTCCAGATCATGCCCGACACCGGAAAGCGTCTATCGCGAGAACTGGGCATGGCCGACTTCACGCCCGCTCGACTGCTCGAGCCGGGTCCGAACCTCCGGCTCGGCAGCGTCTACCTGGAACGACTCACGCGACGCTTCGACGGCAAGTTGCCCGCAGTGATCGCCAGCTACAACGCCGGCCCGGCGGCCGTCTCGGAGTGGCTGACGGCGGAGCCGCGTCCAGACGACGAGTGGATCGAGGCGATCCCGTACGCCGAGACGCGGGCCTACGTGAAACGGGTGCTACGCAGCCTGCATGCGTACCGGACGCTGTACCCGTGAGCGACGCGTTGCTCCGCGAACGCGCCGGCGCGCGGGAACTGGACCTGCTCGGCATCGGCCAGTGCTCGATCGATCACGTCTGCACCGTCGAGGGACTGCCGCCGATCGGCAGCAAAGAGCCGATGCTCGCCTACGAGGTCCTGCCGGGCGGGCAGGTGGCGACTGCATTGCTCGCCGGCGCGCGACTCGGGTTGCGCGGCGCGTTCATCGGCTCGGCGGGAACCGACGCCGACGCAGCCCTGGTGTTGGCACCGCTCGCCGCCGCCGGCATCGATCTCACCGGGGTCCGCCGTGTTGCCGGCGCATCGACACGGCTGGCGACGATCCTGGTCGACCGCGGCAGCGGAGAGCGGACAGTGCTGTGGTATCGCGATCCGCGCCTGCGCTTGCAGCCGGACGACGTGCCGCGGGAGCGACTCGCCCGCACGCGCTGCGTGCTGCTCGACGGCGACGATCCGGACGTCTCTGCGTACGCCGCGAGGACCGCGCGCGACGCCGGCGTGCCGGTCGTCCTCGACGTCGATGCGCTCGGCCCGGGCGTCGAGACGTTGCTGGCGCTCGCCGACTTTCCGGTAGTCTCGCGGGGTGTGGCGGAAGCACTCGGGGGCGAGCAGGGCATCCGCGGGGGACTCGCGCGGCTCGCCGCGGGCGGAGCGCGGATGGCCGTCGTGACGCTTGGCGAGGATGGCTGTCTCGCTCGGCTCGGGGACCGCGAGCTCGCGAGTCCCGCGTTCGAGATCGCACCGCGCGACACGACCGGCGCCGGAGACGTCTTCCACGCCGCTTTCGTCTGGGGCTTGCTCGAAGGCCTCGCGCCCGAGGCTCTGCTCCGCGCCGCCAATGCGGCCGCGGCGATCAGTTGTCGCGCGCTGGGTGCGCAGGGCGGCCTGCCGACGCGGGCCGAAGTGCATGCATTTCTGCGCGATCACGACGCCGGCTCCTGGCGAGAACCCGACGCGGAGTGACGTCTCGCACTGAAGAGCGGGCCTCCGCCGGCCGATGCAGTGGCGGAGGAGTGCCGTCATGACGAATCCGATCCAGCGACGTTGCGGTGGGGCTGCGAATCTCGCGGTCCTCGCCGCGATCCTCCTCGGGGTCGCGGGCGCCGGTGCGTGGAACTATCACCGCAACCTGGTCGCCGAACAGCAGGATCGCGCCGCCCGCCCGCTCTACGGCTACGAGACCGGCGATCTCGAAGCGCTCGAGAAGGCGTATCGCGCCGAGGTGGAAGCGCTTACACGCCGCTACGAACGTACGCGCCAACAGCGCGTCGAGACACGCGAACGCGGGTTCTTCGGCGATCAGATCGACGAGTACGAGCGCGTGCGGCGGCGCAGCGGCAGTCGCCGCGACGTCGGGGCGGATCTCAGCGAGACCGAGGCCGCGCTGCGCGGAGTCGAAGAGGAACTGGCCGCGCGTCGCCGCGAGGCCGACACGGTCCTCGCCATCCACCTGCGCCGACTGCTCCGGTTCTGAGGGCGCGCGCTTCGCTACTCCTCGTCGGCTCCGAACACGTCGTCCTCTTCGACGTCGGCGGGCGGAAACAGATCCTGCTCGGTATCGTCGTGGTCGGTGCGGACGCCGAGATCGAACTCTTCGTCGTAGCGAACCGTCCCGTCGTCCTCGTCGTCGAGGAGCGGCGCCATCGGGCGAGGCTGCTTGCGCGCTGCCGGCGGGTGGATGGGTGCGGACGGGGCCACTTTGGGTCGCTGTCGCTGGTCCGCACCGCACTTGGGACACAGCGGTTCCGGCCGGTTCAAGTCGTAGAAGCTCGCTCCACACTGGAAGCAGTTCCACTTGCGTCCGAGCTTCGAGACGATCTCGCTGCCCACGGTGACCGCGACCGTCCGCGGCGGCCCCGACGACGCGCCGCGCTTGCGAGCGGGCGCGACCGGCGGGGAGGTCTCGGCCGCCTTGGCCGCCGCGCCCTTGCCTCGCGTGCGCTTCGTCTGCGGCGCGGCCGACGGTTGGGTCTGCTGGCTTGCCACTTTCTTGGCAGCGACTTTTCCGCGCGTCCGCGGCGTGGTCTGGGCCGTGCTGGGACTCGCAGCGGCCGCCTTGCTTGCCTTCGCGGCACTCGGCGCCGGCTTCTTCGCAACTCGTGTCTTCGCGTCTGCCGCCTTGGCGGGTTTGCTCTTCTTGCTCGCCGCTGCCTTGGCGACCTTGGCTTTCGTCGCGCCACCGCCGCTTCGCACGCGTTTCGTTGCCTTCGCAGTGGCCGGCTTCGACTTCGTCGTGGTCTTCTTCTCGGGTCGCAGCGCCTTCTTGGCCGTGCTCTTCGGGGCGCGTTTCCGAATTGCCATCACCCCCCCTTGCGCGCGAGGCGGATCGCCTCGTGCTGCAGGTCGCGCAGACCGAGCGCGCGCAGATCTTGCTCGCCTTCGATCTGCGTATGGTCCACTTCGACACGGACGTCTCGAGGCACCTCGAGGCCAGCCGCCGTCAGCCAGCGACGCGCGAGAGCGTCGAGCGCTTGCCGGGCCGTCGCCGGCGAATCATTTCCGTGGGCGTTCTTGACCGGTGCGTACTCTTCGTCACGTTCCACTTCGAGCAGCGCACAACGGGCAGCCGCGGGCAGGGCGTCGAAGAGGAACCGTTCGAGCTTGTAGCCGTTGGGCTCGTCGGGCTCGATCCGGCGGCCTGCCTCATCGAGGCACAGGATCTTCTTGGCCGATGCGTGGAATGGAAGCAGGCGCTCCGCGTCTGCCGCGACGCGATGGGCGAAGGCGACGTCGATTGCGTGGATCGCGATGCTCCCGGCCCAGTACACGAGATCTCCAGCGGCATCGCGCAGATGACGGTTGGCGTCGTCGATTTCGGTGTACTCGACGACACCGATCCGGCCATCGATTTGCGCAACCACACCGACCTTCTCCATCGGATCGAGCTTTCGCACGACCTTTGCGGACATCTCGGCTTCGGCGGCTACGTGCATCCCGAGGAACAGCGGATCGACGAGAGGAACCAGCGGATTGTCCACCTGGTAGTAAGAGATGGTGTCGATGCCCCGACGTTCCATGTCCGCGAGCGCACCGGAGTCGGCGAGGGCAGGGAATGCGCCGCCGTGGCCGTTCGGGCTCTCGGCGATCCGGCCCGGCTGCTCGAGCAGGAGCCGCCCCTCGAAGTCCAGACTCGGCGCCGTCGATTGGCTCAGGAAGAAGACGTCCTCGGACGGGAGTCCGAAATTTCCGTGCTCGGCGAAGAAGGCTCGCGTGGGTTCATCGGTGGCGGGACTGGTCATCAAGTACCAGGGGATCGGCGCGCCCCAGCGCCGCCGGGCGCCGCGGAGCTTCTGCGCTTGGAGCTCGAACAGCGACCGGTCGCTGATCGGTCCGATCGGGAACGAGCCCTTCGGGCCATCGAACCCGAGCCGCGTTCCCTGACCGCCAGCCACGACGAGCACCCCGACGCGGCCCGCTGCGAGCAGGGCATCGCCCCGTTTCCGCGCTTCGGCGCGACGGGCGGGATCCCCCCCATGGGCAGGAAGTGCTTCGACCGGCGCCGGCGCGAGCTTGTGGGCGGTCGGGCCCGCGAGCTGCTGGGTCCGCCGATAGGTCCGCTGCAGCTCGTCCAGGTCGATCGCCAGAGCCTGTCGAGCGAGTTCGTGCTGGCCCTCGGGCGCAAGATCCTCCCAGAACCGGAACACATGGTCCTGTCCGTATGCGGCGAAGCGCTCGCGGAGCTGCTCGATGGAGTTCGTCATTCAATTTGGTTGCCGCTCGGGAGGGCGAGCAGCGCGGCGCCGGGCCAAGTAGCACAACGAAGGTCCGAAGCAACCCCGCGAGGACGCAAGGGGACGAGCAGCGGGTCGGGGGGCGTCGTCCAGACCCGTCGAGATGCTCCTTCGGGTCAGGCGCTGCTTCTATTTGACATAATGATTCTTATCGGACGTTGGATGGTAGTACCAAGATAGAAACGTCCGGTTTCTCCGGCCGCCTGTGGATTCCCCGGCTCGTTGAGAGCCGCGGATCCAGCAGCCCCGGCGCCGTCGGCCCTGCCGCGGGGAGGGTATCCAGATCGACGGCTGCGACCACGAGTGGTTCGAGGAGCGCGCGCCGCTGTTGTTCGTCGACGCTCTCCGATCAGATCGCCGAGGCTACCCGGTGTTTCCGCCGGTTCGTCCGCACTCGCTCACGAATGCGGGACCACAGATGCCGGTGTCCTCTCTTTTCGCCGCGACCGCTTTCGCGCGTGCAGCCCGAGCAGCGCCGTGCCGGCGGCGAGGCCCGCGACCGTCGCTCCGGGCTCGGGGACGAAGGCCGCGTCGATTCGAACCGTCTGAGACTCTGTCTCCGTAGCGAAAGCGACGACCGTGTATTCGACGGAAAGGGCTGCTTTGGGCGAGGCGAGCGTCTCCTCCAGGAGTGTCCAGCCGAAGGCGACAGGCACCGCAGCGACGACGTCTGCCGGTCCGAGACGAGTTCCCGCGCAGCCCGCCTCCGCGAACCAGGAGACCTCCAGCTGGCCGTTTCGCAGGTCCTCACTGATCGTTCTCAGCACACCGGCGATTTCGTAGAGACCGGGCGCTGGAAGCTCCACACACTGCGCGATCTGACCGCGGAACGAGCCGGCCCCCTCCCGCGTCACCTGACTTGATCCGGACGCGGGGTCGTCGACCGGGTCATCCTCGGACCAGCCACAGGTCGTACCCTCCCCCTCGCAGGTCCATCCGTCGATGTTCTCGTCGAACTCCGAGTTGACGAGCAGGTTCTGGCCGGAGACGGGGGTGGCGACGAGGAGGGCGAATAGCGCGACGCCCGTGATCCACCACCGCGTCCGCCTCGCTTTCGAGCTGCAGTTCCATTCGATCTCGTGCTCGGGCATGAATCCTCTCGCGGCGACGAGCGAGTGCCACTCCTACTCATCGATCTTTGGTAGGATACAGGTTGCGGACACGAAGTCGCGTCGACGAACCGGCTTTGACCGGCAGTTCCGACCTGCTACCTCTAGCCAGCTTGAGAAGCGGAAGGCCCTGCGAACTCGCGTCGGTGTGGGTCCGTCACTCTTCGGGCCGCCACTTCTTGCGCGTCGGCTTGCGCGTCGGCTTGCTTGTCGGTTGGGCGACTGCGTCGAAGGCATAAGGAGGTCGAGTGCGTCGTCGTTTCCCGTGCGCCTTGGCGGCGCTCCTCCTATTGCTTGCCGAGGGTGCCCGATCTGGCGTGATCTACGACAACGGAGCGCCGAGCGATCGCGGTGGGATCGAAGTCACGATCCGCGTTCTTGCGGAGGACGTGGTCCTCGAGGAAGACGCCACGGTCACCGGAGTTCGGTTGTGGGCGACGGAAAATTTAGGAGCCTGGAGCGGAACGATCGAGTACTTCTTCTTCGCAAGCGAAGGCATCGTACCGACGGAGATCGCCTTTGCCTCGGGCATCGCCCAGGACATCGAGGTCGTCGCCGCCGGCGACAGCGACCGCTACACGTTCGGGCTCGAGGCGCCGGTCGCGCTGCAAGCCGGGACGGTCTACTGGCTGGGCCTGCACCTGGACGACGACTTCCAAGAGGAAACGAGCTGCTGCGTGTTCTGGACCCAAGTTGCGGAGGGAGCCGAGGTCGGCTCCGGCGCGGCGACCGCCGACTTCGGCTTCTTCAACAACTGGGGAATCACTCCCAATCACCACGCGTTCCAGCTCCTCCCGGAGCCGGGCGGCTTCGCCTCGTGGGCCGCCGTCTTCGTCACGCTCGCGGCGCTCGCCGCACGGCGCTCTCGTCACTAGCTCGGATGATTCATGAAGCTGCGACTGCGGTCGCACCCCCCGCGCGCCGCGGTCCCAACGGGACGACGCGACGATTCACCGGGCGCGTGCGGCGGAGCCTTCGGCCCGGCTCGGGGACTTCGAGATCGAAGAGCGAGGAGTCGGGCAGTGCCAGCGCGTGTCCCGCCACGCCTACGGGTCGAACACCGCCACCAGGATTTGCTGGACGTGGCGGAAATCCCGATCGAGCGTGACGAGCTCGGTGCCATGCTCCATGGTGCTCGCCGCGATCCAGAGATCGTTGGTCGGGATCGGATGGCCGGAAGCCCGCAGCGACGCATAAAATGCGGCGTAGCGCTCCGCCGTCTCCCTCGTGATCGCGGTGAGCCGGACGCGCGGGCTCGCGAGGAAGTGGTGCAGCTCGTCCCGGTTCCGCCGAGCCCGACCGCCGACCTCGAAGCCGCCGAGGAGTTCGCCGAGCACGATGGTCGGGACGAGGATCTCGCGCGCGCGCCGAAGGCGCTGGGCAACTTCAGCGTGGTTGCGCTTGAAGGCGGAGTAGGCGGAGGTGTCGAGCGTGAGGCGGTTCACCGCCAGAGCCGGGCATCCACCTGGCGCTGGGCCTCGAGGGCCTCCTCGAATCGGCTGGCCTCTGCCTTCGTCCATGTCCCCGCCAACTCGTCGAGGTCCTCGTACTCGACCGGGATCGAATCGTCCGAGAGCCCGAGCCGCTCGGAGAGCAACGCGAGGATGGTTCTGTTGAGACTCGTGCCGCGCCGCTCCGCCTCCCGATCGAGGGCTGCACGCAGCGTCGAGCCGACCGAGCGGAGCGTGATCTGATCAGATGCCTGCATGGAATGAACCCTAATGGAGGCACAGAATCGAGTCAATTTTTCGGCACCGCGCCGCGGGCGCGTCCCCCGGAAACGGCGTCGAAGCTCTCCATCGGAACCGAGGCGTCACACAGAACGCTTCCCGCGACGAGATTCCCTGGGTCTCATCCCGGATCGCGCGACCGTGTCCACCGCGGAATCGAGAGTCTGTGCTGCGTCAGTTCGCGGCTTGCAGCTCGGCGAGACGGGCTTGGACGTGCGGCGCCAGACGGTACTCGGGCGCCTCGCCCTGGATGCGCGCGAACACGGCCAGCGCTTCCGCCGCATTGCCGGCTTCGGCCCAGCAGCGCGCGGCGTCGGCCAGCGCATCGAGACGCAGCGGATAGCCCGGTGCCTCCGCAGCGGCGGCGTGAGTACGTGCGGCGGCTTCGAAATCGCCGTTCGCTTCGTGGAGCACGGCGATGCGCCGCTGCGCGACCGCGCGGATCGGCGAGCTCGTCGGGAGATCGGCGATGGCGCGCTCGACGATCTCTCGGGCGCGGTCCGTGGCGCCGAGCTCCTCGAAAATCTGGCTCGCGTCGAGCGCCGCGACGGCCTGGGCCGGTGTGCCCGAGTGCTCCTCGACGATCTTGACGAATCGCTCGACATACTCGGTGCGAAGTTCCCGCGCCGTTTCGGGATTCGCGGGCTCGGGAGCTGTCAGATCCATGGCCGATCCGCCCATGGCGACGACGTACTCGCTGCGGACCTGCGCCACCTGCGCGGAGGCCGCGTCGGCCGCCGAGGAGCGCCAGGCGCGGAGGCCGCCGATCGACGCCGCGGTCACCAAGATGACGCCGGCCGTCCCGAGGATCAGCAACGGGTTGTCGGACAGCCAGCGCACCAGCCGATCGCTGATGGACTCGAGCTGCTCGAAGGTGTCCGTGGGCTCGTGCTTGCGATGCTGGGCCAAGGGATCTCCGGGTCGTGGGGCCGCCGAGGGCCGCGCATTGTAACCGCCCCTACCCGTCCTTGCTGCGCCGCGCGCGAAGCTGGAGGCGGATCGGCGCGCCTTCGAGCTCGAAGCGCTCGCGCAGACGGTTCTCGAGGTAGCGCCGATAGGATTCCTTCACCGCAGCCGGCTCCGTACAGAACAGCACGAAGGTCGGCGGACGCTGGGCGACCTGGGTGGCGTAGAAGAACTTGAGCGGACGCTTTCGGGTCCCGCGTTGTGCCATCGAAGGCTCGTGCGCCGCGGTGGCTTCGCGGAGCCACCGGTTGAGTTCGTGCGTCGGAATCCGGAGCCGGGCGGCGTGGGCGAGCCTTCGGATCAGCGGGAAGATGCGGGGTACGCGCAAGCCGGTCTGGGCCGAGACCAGCAGCGCGGGCACATCGGGAGCGAAGCGCAGGCGGTCGCGGATGCCCTCGCGTGCCTTCCGACTCGCGTCCTCGCCGTCGCCGGCCAGATCCCACTTGTTGACCAGTACGCCGGCCGCACAACCGCGCTCGCGCACGAGGCCAGCCAGTTGGACATCGCCTTCGGTGAAGCCCTGGGAAGCGTCCGTCACGACGAGCGCCACTTCGGCGCGCTCGATCGCCCGAACCGCCATCAGCGCGCTCGGCCGCTCGCCGATGCGATCGCGCCGGCCGGGCCGGCGAAGGCCGGCGGTGTCGACGAGGACGTACGTGCCCTCGGCGCGCTCGATGACGAGGTCGACGGCGTC
>CAYOHN010000031.1:0-2313 GCA_964403735.1 uncultured Spirochaetales bacterium
GGGCTCGCGGGTCTCGATGACAGCGTGGCCAGAGGCGCGCAACGCGGCGGCCAGGCGGTGCAGCAGGGTCGACTTGCCGGCGCCATCGAGGCCTTCGAAGGCAATCAGTCGACCGGCGTTCACCGGGTCTTCGTGGCGCGCCGGTCGCGAGGTGCCCACGCGCGAGCCGCTCGGTCGTCCCGAGCCATGGCATGCCGATTGCTCCTGGGACCACCGGCGTCGCCAGACGCCTCTCGCTCTCGCTCCTCTAACGGGACCGGGGGCACGGGCGGGAGAAGGGGCGCCGGACAGAAGCAAGTGGTGCGAGCCGGGAATTTCAAACGGGGTGAGGCCCGTCTCGTCGCCTCTGTCTGGTGTCCCTTCGTTCGCCTCCGGCTCACTGCGCGCACCGGCCAGAGCGCCGGCGTCGGCGGAACCGGGAGCCCGACCCGAGATGGCTCCGGTCGTCCGGCAGATGATCGCAGAGGGCTTCGCGGCGCCGATGCATCACCGCCGACGGCGTTGGTCTCCCCTCGACGTGACCTTGCCACGACTTCGGCGAGACCGCCCCGTCGACGGCGAAGCCCTCCGATCATCAGCGAAGCCCTCCGATCATCAGGACCGCCTCGGCGCCCAGGCTCAACGGCCCATCTCGGGTCAGGCTCCTAGATCTCGCCGATCAGAAGGAACGCGGTGACGAAGCCGACCAACGCGATCGACTCGATGAGCGCCATGCCGAGGATGAACGGCGTGTTCATCGCGCCGGCCGCACCCGGGTTGCGGGCGATGCCGGCCGTCGTGTTGCTGGCCGTGAGGCCCTGACCGAGGCCGCAGCCGAGCGCGGCCAGGCCGAACGCGAGGCCCGCACCGAGAGCGGGACCCCAGCCCGCGCCCTGCTGCGCAGCGTCCTGCGCGTACGCCACATCGGCGACGAGCAGCGCGGCGAAGGTGAAGACCAACAGTTTGCCGAAACGAACGGGAACCATAGTTGCTCCTTGCCTTGCCCCGATCCGAAAAAGGGGGCCTCGTGGCTCGTCCCGAAGAACCCTAGTGGTGCTCCTCGAGAGCCAAGCCGATGTAGATCATGCTGAGCAGTGCGAACACGAACGCCTGGATGAACGAAATCACCAGGCCGAGACCCAGAAAAATCGCCGGCACGGCGACGGGCATCAGCCCGAGCCAGACAGCCACGACGGTGTGATCCGCGAACATATTCGCGAGCAGACGAATCGCCAGGGTGAAGACGCGCGCAATGTTGAGCGGAAGCTCGATCACCACCATCAGCGGCGCCAGCAGCGGCACGTGATAGTGCTTACCACCGATCTTCACATCGAACAGCGGGCCGGTGAACTGATAGACGTACTTCCACCCGTGCTTGACGATGCCGACGTAGTGATAGACGAAGAAGACGATCGTCCCCCACGCCAGACCCACGGCGATGTCGCTGGTCGCGCCGCCGACGGCCGGAACCAGGCCGAGCAGATTCGAGATCAGGATGAAGAAGAAGATCGAGAAAACCAGCGGCAGGAAGCGCTTGTAGTCGTGGCCGATCGTCTGCTCGGCGAGACCCGAGAGGCCGTCGAGGATCGCCTCGATGCAGTTACGCACGGTAATGCCGCGATCCGGCAGTACGCCGCCGTCGGCCGCCGCCAGCGAACGCCGCACGGACCAGCCCGCCAGCAGCAGCAGCCCCACCGCCAACAGCGCCGACTGGATCACCCAGTCGATGCCGGCGTGCTCGAGCGGTCCGTAGATGCTCACGGCGCATCCTCCGTGTTGTCGATCGCGTCGTCGTCGTCCGGCGCAGGCAAAACGACGTCGGCGCGCCAGACGCTCCAATGCTCCCACGCCGGGTCGTCCGCCGGCAGCACCGGCGCCGCGGGATCGACTGGCGGCGCGAACCACCACGCGCCGAGCAGCACCGCGGGCACCACTGTCGAGACGCCGAGCAGCAAGCCGAGCGGATGCGCGCCGGCGGCGAGCGCGACGGCCATTGCGCCGAACAGCATCGCGAGTCGCAGCCCGAGCAGCGCCGTCCAGAAGCGGGCGCCGTCGAGTTGACCCTGCAGCACGCGCGTGGCGCAGGCGCACAAGGCGCGGAAGTTCACCGCCTCGAGCGCGGCGCCGAGCGCGTAGGCCGTCGCGAACGCCGGCCCGGCCACGAGCGCGGACACCGCCACGCCGCCGGCCGACAGCGTCAGGTTGAGGCCTTGCAGCGCATTCGCCTCGTCGATGGTTCTAGCCGTGCTGCTCACTTCGACTCCGGCGGTCCGCCGCTCCCATCGTTCGGGCGGTTAGCGCCCGCTCCGTCCTTGGTGCCGGCCGTGCCCGCCT
>CAYOHN010000031.1:2413-8275 GCA_964403735.1 uncultured Spirochaetales bacterium
CCTTGGTGCCGGCCGTGCCCGCCTCGGTGCCGGTCGTGCCCGTCGTCCCCATCAAGTTCCGCATCCGCCACATCCGCAGTCCGAACGCCGCGAAGCCGATCGCCATCCCAACCAGGAAGCCGGTCGGCTCGGTCCCGAGTCGTCGGTCGACCCAGGTCCCGGCCAGACCGCTGATCACGACAGCCAGGACCGCTTCGACGGCGCCTTGGTACGCGGAGGCCATCCCCTGCTGCGCCGTGCGCGAACCCGGGGCGCGAGGGCCGTCCTTCTCGGGCCCTCTCGAGGGCTCGGACGGACCGCGACGATCACCTGGGCCGCTCATCGGCATCACTCCACAGGGACACAGGGTCGCTCCCCGAGGGCTTTTCGTCTCCTGTCTCAGAAGTTCGCCTGCATTCGATCGCACCTTCGGGCCGCTCGCCGCGTTGCGCTCTCTCGCCTTGGCGACGGCTATGCCGCGGTCGCGCGCCTTGCGAGCGGGCCGAAGGCTCGATCTCGGTTGCACACCGAGCCGGGCGAAAGGCAGCCATGAAATGACGGCGAACGTCTGAGACAGGACTCTAAAGCGGCGCGCACCATAGCGACTGGCCCCCGGCCGCTCAACGCGGTCGGGACCGGGGAGCGGCGGCCTTGCGGAAAGCCCGCTCGGCGGCCGCCAGCGTCTGCGCGACGTCGATCGGCCGGTGCGCCAGTGACAGGAAACACGCCTCGTAGGGCGACGGCGGCAGGTAGATCCCGGCATCGAGCATCGCGTGGAAGAAGACCCGGAAGCGCTCGGCATCGGCCTTGCGCGCCTCGGCGAAGTTCCGGACCGGCCCGGAATGGAAGAAGAATCCGAACATCCCGCCGACGGCGGCGGTCGTCAGCTCCACGCCGGCCGCCGCGGCCCGCTCGGCGAGCCCTTCGGCCAGCGTCCGGCTGCGCGCCTCGAGTTCGACGTAGGCCCTCGGCTCGCGGAGCCGGCGAAGCGTCTCGAGGCCGGCCGCCATCGCGAGCGGATTGCCGGACAGCGTGCCGGCCTGGTAGACCGGGCCGTCCGGCGCGATCTGGCCCATCAGATCGGCGCGACCACCGTACGCCGCGGCGGGCAGGCCACCGCCGACGACCTTGCCGAGGATCGTGAGGTCGGGCCGGATGCCGTAGCGGACCTGCGCACCGCCCCACGCGACACGGAAGCCGGTCATCACCTCGTCGAAGATCAGCAGCGCGCCGTGGCGGTCGCACAGCGCCCGCAGCCCCTCGAGGAAACCCGGCATCGGCGGCACGCAGCCCATGTTGCCGGCGACCGGTTCCACCAGCACGCAGGCGAGTTCACCGGGCCAACGCTGAAACGCGTCGGCGACGGCGTCGAGATCATTGAACGGCGCCTGCACCGTCAGGGCGGCGAGCTCCGACGGAACACCCGGGGAGCCCGGGATGCCGAGCGTCGCGACGCCGCTGCCGGCACCGACGAGCAGGGAATCCGCGTGGCCGTGATAGCAGCCGTCGAACTTGAGGATGCGCGAGCGGCCGGTGGCGCCGCGCGCCAGCCGGATCGCACTCATCGCCGCCTCGGTCCCGGACGACACGAAACGCATTTTTTCGACCGATGGCAGCGCCGAACAGACCAGCTCCGCGAGCTCGATCTCGCGTTCCGTCGGCGCACCGAAGCTGGTGCCGGCGGCCGCGGCCGCGCGCACTGCGCGCAACACCGCCGGGTGTGCATGGCCGAGAATCAGCGGCCCCCACGAGCCGACGTAGTCCACGTACTCGTTGTCGTCGGCGTCCCAGATCCGCGACCCCTTGCCGTGCACGAGGAACGGCGCCGTCCCGCCGACCGAGCCGTAGGCCCGAACGGGGCTGTTGACGCCGCCCGGAATCACCTTGCGAGCGCGGTTCATCAGCTGCTTCGAGCGCGTGTGTTTCATGACACGTCAGGATAGACGCGGCGCGTGGCATTGTCGGCCTCGGATGATCGCTGCGATCTCTATCCGGCCCGCTCACGGCCGACACCGCCGCGCACCTCGTAAATCGCGTGCTCCCGGAGAGTGCCCGCAGGTCGAGCAAGGAGAGCGCTCGATCGCACTGACGTCACGCCGTGACCGCTTGAATCCCCAGCCGGGGCCTGAGATTCCCCAGGGAGTTGCCATGACGGGTGCGATCGGCCCACGATCGCTCGCTTTTTCGTCCTTCCACCTGCGATCTGTGCGTGCTTGCGACGCCGATTTGCATCGCGCCCGCCATGTTCGGAACCATCGAGCGATGATCGCACCTCCCTCGTTCACGAGCCTCGAAGCGCACGTCTCGACTCTCGCCAACGTCGATTTCTGGCGTCCGTACGTCACCGCGGTCCTGGAGCGGCAGGGCCTCGCCGGTGCCGGACGGGAGCTCGAGGCCGGCTTCAACGCGACGTACCCGACGTTCCTGTACGGGGACGTCGTGGTGAAGCTCTTCGGCTACTCGCGAGTGTGGCGCAAGAGCCACGCCGCAGAGCGCGGCGCACACATCCTGATCGCGAGCGACCCGGAAATCGCGGCGCCGAGGCTGCTGGGCGAGGGGCGGCTCTACGAAGGCGCCGACGAGTCATGGCCATACCTGGTCACGACGCGGCTGCATGCCGAGGCTCGCTGGCGCGTGGAGCTGACCGGCGTTCAAGAGCGCGCGCTTGCGTCGGAACTCGGTCGCCAGGTCCGGCGCGTGCACGCGCTGCCTCCCGAGAACGTCGCGACCCACGCCGACTGGAAGGCGGTCGATGTCGCTGCCGCCGCGAAGCAGAGTTCGCTGCCCGCTCACCTGGTCGCGCAGGTGCCGGAGTACGTCGCGGGGCTCGGTCCCGCGGACGAGGTCTTCGTACACGGTGACATCACCGCCAACCACGTCTACGTCTCCGACGGCCGCCTGAGCGGAGTCATCGATTGGGGCGATGCGATGGTGACGGACCGGCACTACGAGCTCATCCAGATCTACCGCGACATGCTCCACTGCGACAAGGCGTTGTTCCGCGTCTTCCTGGACGCTTGCGAGTGGCCCGTCGCCGGAGACTTTCCGCGCCGGGTGCTGGGTCACGCGTTACACCGGCAAGCCGTGGGTCTCGCCCAGCATCACTCGATGGACGTGTTCGAGCCGATCGCCGCGCGGCTGCCGCTGAACGCGATCGGAAACCTCGACGAGCTGGCCGCCGAACTCTTCGAGGTCTAGCTCCCGTTCCAGCTCAGATGAGTTCGAACCGTTGAGTGATGTCGCGGCACCATTTTATCGATGCTACGATGCGTCCGGTGCGGACGACCCTGCGCCTCGACGACGACCTCTTCCGCGAGCTCAAGAAGCGCGCGAGCCGCGAGGGCCTGACCCTCTCCGAGCTCGTCAACCTCGCGCTCCGCCAGAGCCTCCAAACCGAGAAGCGACCCCGCCGCGGCTTTCGCCAGAAGACGCGCGACCTGGGTCGGCCCGCCTTCGACGTCACGAAGGCCAACGCCGTCGCGGCCGGCCTCGAGGACGAGGCCATCCTGCGCAAGCTCGCCGGCTCCTCGTGAGGATCGTCGACACGAGCGTGCTGCTCCCGGCCGTGAGCCCCTCGCTGCCCCAGCACGATCCTGCCCGCGCGGCGCTCGAGGCCGCGATCGACGACGAGCGACCGCTCGGGCTGACCTGGGTGGTCGTGAACGCCTTCTTGCGACTCACCACGAAGCCGGGTCTCTTCGAGCGTCCTCTCACGATCGAGCAGGCATGGGATCTCGTGAACGATTGGCTGACCCATCCGGGCGTCCGGGTGGTTCAGGAGACGGAGGAGCACCCACGGCTCTGGTCGGAGCTCCTTCGCGGCGCAGGCACCGGAGGCGACCTCACGACGGACGCCTGGATCGCCGCGATCGCCCTCGCCCACGGCGCATCGGTCCTGACACTCGACTCGGACTTCGCACGCTTTGCGGGCGTGCGCTGGGAGAGTCCGCTCGAGAGGTAGACACGGAAATTCAGACGCCCCGGCTATGCCGGGTAAGGAATGCCGGGTGAGAAGGTAGCGAGACCATGATGCGATTGGGGTTCGACAACAGCTATCGCCGCATGCCGGAGCGATTCTTCGTGCCGATGGCGCCCGCCGCCGTCTCGGCGCCGCGTCTGATCGCGTTCAACCGGCCGCTCGCCCGCGAACTGGGGCTCGACGTCGAGGCGATCGAGCCGCATGCGGCCGTCCTCTTCTCCGGCAATGCGGTGGCCGTGGACTCGGAACCGATCGCGCTCGCCTACGCGGGGCATCAGTTCGGGCACTTCGTGCCGCAGCTCGGCGACGGCCGGGCGCTCCTCCTCGGCGAGGTCGTCGACGTGCGCGGGCAGCGGCGGGACGTGCAACTCAAGGGATCGGGGCCGACGCCGTTCTCGCGCAGCGGCGACGGCCGCTCCGCCCTGGGGCCGGTGCTTCGCGAGTACCTGGTCAGCGAGGCGATGCACGCGCTCGGCGTACCGACGACGCGGGCGCTGGCGGCGGTGACGACGGGCGAGACGGTCGCGCGCGAGCGGATGCTGCCGGGCGCCGTCCTGACCCGGGTGGCGGCGAGTCACATCCGCGTCGGTACCTTCCAGTACTTCGCGGGGCGCGGCGACGGCGAGGCGGTGCGCCTGCTCGCCGAGCACGCCCTCGCGCGCCACGACCCGGAACTCGCCGGCGCGCCGCGGCCGCATCTGGCGCTGTTCGACGCCGTGGCGCGGCGCCAGGCCGCAGTCGTGGCGCGCTGGATGCACGTGGGCTTCGTCCACGGCGTGATGAACACCGACAACACGGCCATTTCGGGCGAGACGATCGACTACGGGCCGTGCGCGTTCCTGGATGCCTACGACCCGTCGACGGTGTTCAGCTCGATCGACCACGGCGGGCGCTACGCCTTCGCGAACCAGTCGCGCATCGCGCAGTGGAATCTGGCGCGCTTCGCGGAGACGCTCCTGCCGCTGATCGATCCGGACACCGAGGCGGCGGTGGCGGCGGCCACCGCCGTGCTGAACGAGTTTCCCGCCCGCTTCGAGCACCACTGGCTCGACGGCATGCGCCGCAAGATCGGCCTGGCGACCGAGGAAGGCGACGACGGCGAGCTGATCCGGGGCCTGCTCGACGTCATGCACGCGGGAGCGGCGGACTACACCTCGACCTTCCGCGGGCTATGCGACGCGGCCGCGGATCCGGCCGCCGCCGGCGTGCGGGCGCAGTTCGCCGCGCCCGCGGCCTTCGATGCCTGGGCCGAGCGCTGGCGCGAGCGCCTTGTCCGTGAGTCGGGTTCGCCCGCGGAGCGCGCCGAGGCCATGCGCCGCGTGAATCCGCTCTTCATCCCGCGCAACCATCGCGTCGAGCAGGCAATCGCCGCCGCCCTGAGCGGCGACCTCGAGCCGTTCGGGACCCTGGCGACGGTGCTCGAGCGCCCGTTCGACGAGCAGCCGGCGCACGCGGACCACGCCCTGCCGCCGCGCCCCGAAGAGCGCGTGCTGCAGACCTTCTGCGGCACCTGAGCGACCGCCGGCGAGCAGATCGAGTGGGATCGGCGCGAGGTCTCCCGATCCCAGCACCCGCAACCACTGGACGGCGCTCGCCGTCTCTGGCCAGCCCCCTGCGCAGATACTCCATAGGATCATCGCCGCGAGCCGACGCACGGCCCCCGCCCTCGGGCTCTCGAACATCCCGGACTCCTTCTCAGCTGCGGTCCGGCGTCCGTCTTCCCGTCCCTGCGCCGCCAGATTCGGGATCCGATCCGACGGGACCGAACGGGCACTTCGTCCAGAAAACGTATCGCTCGAAGCCTCCAGGTGATTGGCGCAGCCGCATCGCTCGTCTCCCCGGCCTCCGGCCCTCGAGATCGTTCCTGTCCGCGAAGTCGTGACTGCGGGGCGTGCGGGCACTCC
>CAYOHN010000031.1:8285-20429 GCA_964403735.1 uncultured Spirochaetales bacterium
GGGGGGGGGGGGGGGGGCGGTCAGGCTGTGGGGATCTTTCAGGGACCCTCGGACGGGGATGACACTTATGCATCACATCAAACTGATGCTAAGGTGCGTTCTTGCGTACGACTCTCACGCTCGACGATGACGTTGCCGACCGGCTCAAGCGCCTCGCGGAGCAGCGTCGCATTCCGTTCCGGCAGGTCGTGAACGAGCTGCTGCGACGGGCGCTGTCGGGCCAGGGACCGCGACGCCGCCCCGAGCCGTTTCAGGTCGAGACCTTCACGAGCCCATTCCGCCCCGGCGTCGATCCGTTGAAGCTCAACGAGCTCGCTGACGAACTCGAGGCACGGGGCACCCTCGACCACCGGCCGCCGCGGTGATCGTCCCGGACCTGAACCTGCTCGTCTATGCGTACAATGCGGCCGCGCCTTCGCACGGCGCGGCGCGCGTCTGGTGGAGCGACCTCATGGACCGCGAGCAGCCGGTCGGCGTGCCGTGGGCGGTGGGCCTCGGCTTCCTCCGCCTCGTCACCCATCCCGCCGTGCTCGCCGATCCGATCCGTCCGCTGGACGCCCTGCGCCGCGTACGGAGCTGGCTCGATCGTCCCCATGTGCGCGTGCTCGAGCCGGGGCCGCGGCACCTCGACATCCTGGCGGACCTGTTCGCGGCGACGAGCGTGGCCGGGAACCTCACGACCGACACGCATCTGGCTGCACTCGCCATCGAGTACCAGGCCGAGCTCCACACGAACGACGGCGACTTCGAGCGCTTCCCGGGCCTCCGGCACCGCAACCCGTTGCGCTGACTCGACGCCCCGCGCACTGACCGGCAGATCGCACCGCTCGTTGGCGCACCCACTCGAGGCGCAGTGCGTTCAGAACCGGAAGTCTTCGCCCCGCCAGAGGCTGCGATCCACCGGCGGATCCCCGAACAGCGCGCGGAGCTGGTCCACCCAGTCGAGGATCCCCGCGATGTCGGTCGGGTGCGTGCGCTCCCAGGCGGCGACGGCGCGTCGCGACGCGGCGAAGCCCTCGCGGGCCTCGGGTGACAGCACCTCGCGCATCTCCGCCAGCTCTTCGCGCGTCGGGCGTGTCATCGCTCCCACTCCTCGACCATCGCGAGAAGCGCGTCGAGTTCCTTCTCCCGCTCGAAGATCCGGAAGTATTCGCGCACGCGCTCGAGGTCGATCTCGGCCATGCGCAGGAGCTTCTCTACATCCGCGAGATCCTGGCGCGACCTGCGCGGGTCGTTCGAGGACGCCTGGACCTTGAGTCCGATCAAGTCGGAGGCGTCAGCGACCCGGAGCGTCGTGCCGAGCACCTCGAGCAGGCCAGCGCGGGCGAGCATCGCCCGCCCGATGGACCGCTGTGCAAACAGGAAGTCCACGCGGCCCCGAGCCGGATCCTCCGAGGCGTAGTTCCCCACGTCCGGCGTGCGCTGCAACGGCTCGAATCCGAGCCCGCGAAGAATGCCGTCGATGTCGTCGGCTCGCTCGCCGGCCGCGAGGAAGTCGAGATCCACGGTCGCCCGCCCGGCCCCGTGGGCCGCCAGCGCGAGACCGCCGATCAGCGCGTGGTCGATTCCGGCGGCGTCGAGGGCGGCGTGGAGTTCGAGAAGGACGGATCGCAGGTTCATGCGGGCCATTCGGTTCACCCACGGGACCGCGGGCGAGATTCAACAGGGTGGCGGAGCCGTCTTCCGGTGTCGAGCGGGGCGATCGTCCGACATCGATCGTCGTCGCCCAGGCGCAGGCCTACGCCGACGTCGTCGATGCCTGCCTTGCGGGGCCCGCCTGTCGCGGCATCACGGTGTGGGGCCTCTCCGACGCCGTCACGTGGCTCGACGATTTCCTGCCGGGCTCTGCCCCGAAATGCCCGCTGCTCTTCGACGAGGACCTCGCGCTCGAGCCCGCATAGGACGCGGTCTGCACCGCGCTGCTCGTGCCGGAGCCCTCCGCCGGCGCGCTCATTCGGCGTAGATCGATTTCCCTTCCTTGATCGTCTCGACCACCCGGATGTCCTTGATGGCCATCGGCTCGACCGTGAGCGGGTTCCGGTCGAGAATCACGAGGTCCGCGAGCTTGCCCGGCTCGAGCGAACCCTTCGAATCCTGCTCGCCGTACTGCTCGGCGGCCCAGATCGTCATCGCCCGGAGGCCTTCCAGCGGCGTGATCCTTTGGTCGGGCCCCACGACGGCGCCGGCACGCGAGACGCGGTTCACCGCCGACCACAGCATGAACATCTGGTCGATCGGCGCCACGTAGAAATCGGTGTGATTCGTGGGGTGCAGTCCCTTGTCGATCGCGTCGCGCATGGGGCTGATGGACTCGGCCTGCTCCCGTCCGCGATTGGCGAGGTGCGCCTCGTAGAAATAGTACGTGTGCAGCGTGTAGAAGGAGGGCCGGAGCTTGTAGCGCACGAACTCGTCGAGTTGGTCCTTGCGAGCGAATTGCGCGTGGATGAGGGTCACGCGACGGTCCTTCTCGAGATCATCGGCCGCCGCGAACTCGTGCGCCTCGAGGAAGGCGTCGATGGCGCCGTCGCCGTTGGCGTGCAGATTGAGCGGAACGCCCATCTCGTACACGCGCTTCACCATCTGGTTGATCGTCTCCTGCGGGAACGTCAGCTCGCCGCGCCAGTCCTGCTCACCGCCGGGACCCCCGGTGAGGTAGGGCGTCGTGAAGAACGCCGTCCGTCCCTGCGGCGAGCCGTCGATGGTGACCTTCACGCCGCCGATTTTGAGGCGATCTTCGTACCGTCCCCAGCTCGCGAGCGGCGCCGCCTCGAGCATCCGATCGAGTTCGGTGATGAACGGGTAGGCGACCACGTCGATGATGTTGGCGCCCGCGGCCGCGGCGCGCTTCATCACTGCGAGGTCGGCCGCGTGGGTCGCGCCGTCGTGCGCGGTGGTCAACCCGGCCTCGGCGTACAGCATCTGCGCCGCCCGGCTGAACTCGACCTCCTGCTCCCGCGTGGGCTGGGGCAAACTCGAGAAAACGGGCAGATACGCGGTTTCCATGATCAGGCCGTACGGCTCGTCGCTGCCGGGTTTGCGCACGATCACGCCGCCCGGCGGGGTCTCGGTGTCGGCCGAGATACCGAACTGCTTCAGCGCGGCAGAGTTCATCACCGCGCCGTGCATCGAGACGTGACCGACCAGCACCGGATTGTCCGGGAAGGCCTGGTCGAGGTCGTCGCGGTTGAGCAGGCGGCCCTTCGGCATCACGGTGTCGTCGTAGCCATAGGCCTGGATCAACTGACCCTTGGGAACGGCGCGCTCCGTCCGAAACTTCTCGATCGCCGCGAGGATGCCGGGTACGTCCTGGCCGGGCCCGGCAGGCGGTGCGTAGACCTTCACCTGGTTGGCCACCGACAACGCGGTGACGTAGTGGCTGTGCGTGTCGAGAAACCCCGGGAGCAGGGTCTTGCCCGCCAGGTCCACGACCTCCGTGCTCTCGCCCACGTGCGCCGACTCCACCTCGGCACGCGGTCCGACGGCGAGGATCCTGCCGCCCTGCACGGCCAGCGCCTCGGCGACGGGCTGGGCGTCGTCGATGGTGACGATGTCGCCTCCCACGTAGAGTACGTCGGCGACCTGCCCCGCCGGAACCTGCGTGGCGGCTGACCGGGCGGAACCGGAGGACTCGGTCTTCGAGTTGCAGCCCGCGATTATGATCGGCGCGGCACACGCGAGGGCTGTCAGCGCCCTAGCGATCAGGATCCTCACGTTACGGACCTCCGGGTAGAAGCACTTCGGCTTCGTCGAGTCGTGCAGTGTAGTGTAGTGTAGTTGAGTGATGACCAGGTGCTCCTGGAATGCGCGCCCGGCCTCACGGAGATCCAGACCGAACGGAGCGTCGATGCCCACCACCCCGTCTAGCACGCAGCCCGAGCTTCACCCCTGGAACGACGGGTTCCACTGGGAACCGCACACCGGGCCGTTTCGGGTGCTCACCAATTCACAGGTCGCGCACTTCGACCGCGACGGGTTCGTCGTCGTGCCCGAGGTGTTCTCTCCGGAGGTCGTCGCCGGAATCGTCGCCGAGATCGACGTCGCCGAGGCGTCGATCGAGGCGTTCCTCCGAGGGGTCGACGGCGAGCGGGTCTCCATCGCAGAAGCGGGCGCCATCACCTTCGCCCCGCATCTCGTCGCCCGATCGTCGAGGTTGCGAGAGTTCGCCACATCCCCCTGGTTGGCCGGCGTGTGCCGAGACCTCATCGGCCCGGACGTCAACCTCTACTGGGACCAGGCGGTCTACAAGAAGCCGGAGAAGCCGCGACGCTTCCCGTGGCACCAGGACAACGGTTACACCTTCGTGCGTCCCCAGCAGTACCTGACGTGCTGGGTGGCGCTCACCGACGCCACGCTCGCCAACGGCTGCCCGCAAGTGGCCCGTGGCCGGCACTTGCACGGTACGCTCCGACATCACTACGTCGAGCCGCTCGGGTGGGAGTGCCTCGAGGACCCCGGCGATGTGGCCGTTGCCGAGGTGAGGGCGGGAGGAATCGTCGTCTTCTCGAGCCTCACGCCGCACCTCACCGGTCCGAACACGAGCGACGCCGTGCGCAAGGCCTACATCCTCCAGTACGCCCCCGCCGGTGCGGTGATCCTCCAAGGCGACCCCGGCGGCCCCGATGCACCCGTGGAGGTGCCCGCCGACGCACCCGACCGGCAGTTCCCGGTGCTCCGGAACGGGCGGGCGGCCACGACGCCGGGCCGCTGAGCCCGTAAAGGACGTCGGGACAGCGCTCCTCGTTCTGCGATCCGTCCGTGAAGGCGATCGGGATGAACCCGTGGCGCTCGTAGAAGCGACGGGCACCCGCGTTCTGCTCGAACGTATGGAGCCGAAACGGACGAGGAAGGTCCCGCAGCGCATTCGCCAGCAGCTCCCTCGGCATGAATCGCTCCCTTCCGACGCTGCGGCCCACTCAAGTCGATCGGATAGCCGGCCGAGTGGCTCCGCATGGTTTCCGTCGCCATCGGTGTGGTCGTCTTCCTCGCGGCGCTCGTGGTGGTCGCTCGGGCTCGTCGCGACGAGACGATCACGATGCCCGGAGCCGGCCGCCCGGCTGCGCACGCTCGGACGGTCGAGGAGCTCATACTCGCCGGACGAAAGATCGACGCGATCAAGCTCCTCCGTCAGCAGACCGGCCTCGGCCTGAAGGAGGCGAAAGGAGAGGCCGAACGGCTCCAGCGTTCGCTCCAGCCGCAATGACGTGATCGGCCGCGGATCCGTCGTGCCCTCGCAGCGGACCTCGCGTCCGGGTTCGCATCGCGCCCGAAGCGGCGCCCCGCTTCCGAATGTTCCGGAGCGCTCCGACGACCGGACCCATCTTGGGTCAGGCTCCTAGCCGAGGCGGACCGGTTTGTTGCGCGGGAGGCCCGACTCCAGGCCGAAGCGCGGAGCGTCGAGCCGGGCGAGGCTCTCCTCCTTGTGCTCGCGCTCGTCGAGGGCGATGCGGCGGAGCAGATCGCCCACCGAGGCGAACCGGCCGTAGTCCGCGCAGAACTCGGATTCGTGGGGCTCGTCGTCGAACTCGGGGTTCGCCTCGACGAAGCGCATGTATTCGTGCTCGGCGTGGTCCTCGAACTCGGCGTTGAGCTGATAGCTCCACCGCGGGTTCACGACGTAGAGCAGCCAGCTCAGGTGGTAGTAGCCGAAGGCCAGGATCTGCGGGACGAGCCGGTAGCGGAAGAAGCCCCGCTTCTGTCCGCGCTTGCGGATCAACTCCTCGAGGACGAGGAGATGCCACTGCTCGTTGTCCTGCTGCCGGCGCGACTCCACGACGAAGTCGAAGATGCGCCGGGCGAAGTGGGGCGCGGCGTGGCTGTGGGTGATCGCCACGTAGGCCACGCTCTCCCAAGCCTGGTAGGGCACGCGGGCCACTACCTCGAGCACGTGGAACTTCCGCAGGTCGCCCTTCCGCCCGTACATCAGGTCCATCGGGACGAAGAGCGCCTTCGAGAGCAGGCTGTACCGCATGCGCTCGGTGGCAAGCGTCCGGCGCTGCTCCGCGGCGAGCTCCGCGGAGTCGGCGGGAGCCGGTGCCGCGGGGGCGTACAGGGAGGCTTCAGCGGTGTTCTGCGGCATGAAAATGGTCCTCGAGCACGGGGCGCGCAGATGGAGAGAGGCTAACGGGCATCCCAACGCTGGCGAGGCGGCGGCTGCCATGGAGACTAAAAATCATTTCAAAACAGTAACTTGGAATGGTGACGAGGGCTCACCACCAGGGCTGGGCCGCTGATGACGGGAGCGGGGACGGAGAAGCGGGGAGTCACGAGAGCAGCTCGATGCGGATCCTCGGTCTGGGGAGGTCGCGGAGCCGGGCGTCGGAGGTGAGGAGGGGCGCGCCGAGCGCCTCCGCGAGTGCGATGTAGGCAGCGTCGTAGGCGGACACGTTGTGACGTAGCTCCCAGATGCGCTGCAGCAGCAGGTCGTGCGGATAGCGGTTCATGTCGAGGTCGCGGAGGTCGACCAGGGCCTCGGTTGCTCGTGACTCGTCGAGTTGACGCCGCAGGACGTAGCGCCTCAGGACCTGGGCGACCTCGAGATCGATCAGGTGGGGAGCGTGCAGCGTCTCCAGCGGCGCACGGATGCGCTGGGCGACGCGCTCGCCTCTCTCCGTAACGAGCAGAAGCTCGAGGACGGCGGAGGCGTCGAGCACGATCACCGACGATCGCGCTCGGCTCGCACCGCCTCAGCGGGGGCCGGACGCGGGCGGACGGGCGCCCGCATCGCGAGCCGACGCAGCAGCTCCTGCCGCGTCGGACGTTCGAGCGAGCGACGCAGCTCCTGCAGGAGGTATTCCGAAACGGACATCCCGGCCAATGCGGCCCGGGACTTCAGCTCGCGGTGCAGCTCGTCGGGGACATCGCGGATCTGGACCATCGGCATGCGAAAAAGCTAGCGTCATCGGAATTGCATGCAAACTATGTGATCTGCATGGAACCGAGGCCCTCGTCGAACCGGGCGATCGCGTTCCCATCGCGGAGAGCCCGCGGTCTCGAAAATGGGTGTAAACGGGTCTAGAACTGGTTCATGCTGAGAACCGGCAGCCTCGAGATCACCGCTGAGATCGTCGAGTTTGCTCGCGGGCATGGTCGCGTCACGATTGGCGAGGCAATCAAAGTGACCGGGGCCAGCCGCAACACGCTCAAGCAGCATTTCCGGGCACTGGTCGAACGCGGCACCCTGAACCAGCACGGCCGCGGCCGTGGGGTCTGGTACGACCTGCGCTGATTCCCCAGGAAGTTGTCCCTTCGGTCCTATCGGCCCTCGATCGTCCGCCTCTCCATCCCACCCGTGGAGAAGGGCGTCCTCGTCGCCGAGCGCGCGTACGGCCACGCACGCGCATTTCAGGTCCGCAGCGCGTTGTCGGGCCTCCGGCGTCGCCGCCAGGCAGGCGCCGCGCTACCCGACGAGCAGCCGCAGCGCGGACAGCACCACGACACCCGCGAACACCCGCCGCACCCAGCCGGCGCCGCGTTCGATTGCGAGCTTCGCGCCGAACGAGCCTCCGACGGCGGTTCCCAGCAGCAGCGCGATCCCCATCCGGTAGTCGATGATCCCGTGGCTGCCGAACACGAACACCGAGGCCAGCGTGAGCAGCAGAAACGGGACGACCTGCGTCGCCACCGCCTGCACGATCGTCAGCCCGAAGCACGCCATCAGTGTGGTGAAGACCAGCGGGCCGGTGCCGGCGCCGAAGAACCCCGTCAGCAGCTGGATCGCGAAGTACAGGCCGAAGCCGACGAACTGCCAGGATCGGCGCGTGTCCCGCGCTTCGACGCCGAACGTCGGCCGCAGGAACAGCACCGGCAGCAGCAGCAACACCAGCAGTCCAATGATCGGCTCGAGGCGCGCGGCGTCGGTGCGGACGAGGAGATTCGCGCCGAGCAGCGCGCCCACCAGGCTCGCGGCCCCGAGCAGCGGCACCCAGCGCCACACGATGTGGCCGGCGCGCCAGTATCGAACCCCCGCCGTGCACGCCACGCCGAGCCCGGCGAAGCGATCCGTCGCGATCGCCACCGGCGCCGGCAGCCCGAGGAAGATCAGCAGCGGAATCGACAGCAGGCTCCCGCCGCCCACCATCGCGCCGATCGTGCCGGCGGCGACGCCGATTCCGAACACCGCGACGAGGGGCAGCCCGGTTTCCACTGCTGGTCCGCCTCTCTCCGGCGTGCGGCCGCAGTCGGCTCAGTCGCGTTGCGGCGGTGGCCGTTTCGGTCCGAGCTTGTTGCGCACGGCGCCTTCGAACGCTTCGACGCCGGGGCCCGCGTGCTCGGCCTTGAGCTTCGCGAGGGTCGGATGGCCGGCGCGGCTCTCGGCGTCCCACTCGTCGGCGAAGCAGCCGGATTCGATCTCGTCGGCGAGCTCGCGCATGCGCGCGGCGACGTCGAGGTGGTCGAAGCGGCCGCGACGCGAGAGCTGGCCGTACTGACTGGTCGGCGAGTGCAGCTCGAGCTGGCCGACGAAGCCGATCTCGCGCAGCAGGCGATAGTTGCGCTCGACCTCGCCAGACAGGTAGAGCTCGGTCAACACAGCTTCGAGCGGAATGCCCCGCTCGAGCATCGTCCGGACGAACGCGCCGGTCACGTGCGTCAGCGCCGGCGACAGGAGTTGCTCGACGGCGAGGTCGAGCACGGCTTCCTGCTTCGGCGTCAGCTCGATGGCGCCCTGGCGCAGTCCGCCGATCGCCTTCGCTACGGCCAGTGTGCGCGCGAGCGCCGCACCAGTGACGTCGCGATGCACGCCGATCGCAGTGATGAACCCGGTGCCCTCCTCGAAGCAGCGGCGGACCTCGGGGCCCAGCATGCGCGGCGCCACCAGCCCGACGTCGCCGGGCGGCTCGTAGCGTCCGAACGCGAGCGTGTAGCCGCTGGCGAAGAGCGTGAGCCCGTCCGCCGGCCGGGCGATCGGAAGGGTGGGGATCACGCCATCCGGGATCAGCAGGCACGCGATCGGCGCGTCGCTCGCGGCTTCCAGGTCGGCCGTCGCGAAGCCGTCGGCCTCGGCCTGCTCGCGCGTCGCATCGGCGCGCACGCACACGCGGACGCGGCATCCGGAATCGCGCAGGTTGAGCGCCCAGCAGCGGCCCTGGTTGCCATAACCGACGACGGCGATGTCCTGGCCCGCCAGCAGCGCGACGTCGGCGTCGTCCTCGTAGTAGATCGTGGCCATGGCTCCCCCGGACTCCCGAAGCGTCGCTTCAGGCGCCGCCCGGAAGCATACCGCGCCCGGCGCGCGGGTTGTTAGCATGACCGCAACCGCTCGACGGAAAGAACGCCCGTGTACCGCATCACCCGATCGATCTCGTTCTGCTACGGCCACCGGCTGGTCGGGCACGCCGGCAAGTGCCGGTACCTCCACGGCCACAACGCCCGCGCCGTCATCACGCTCGAGAGCGACACACTCGACGAGCAGGGGATGCTCGTCGACTTCCAGGAACTCGGCATCGTCAAGGACTGGATCGACGCGGAGCTCGACCACCAGATGATCCTGTCGCGGGAGGACCCGCTGGTTCCGCTGTTGCGCGACGCCGGCGAGCGTATCGTCGTCGTCGACTGGAACCCGACGGCCGAACACCTGGCGCGAATGATCTTCGAACGCGTCGAGGCGACGGGCTATCCGGTCCGGGACGTGACGTTGTGGGAGACCGAGACGTGCCGCGCGAGCTACTGCGCGAAGCGTCGCTGAGCCGCTGAGGACCGGCGTCCGGGTCAGGTTTCTCTACACGCGGAAGCGATGCAGAGCGCTGCGCAGCACGCCCGCGCGCTCCAACAGGTCCTGAGTGGCGCGTCCGAGCGCGGCGGTGGTCTCGACGTGCGTCTCGGTGCGGCCGTCGATTCTGGCGAGGAAGCCCGAGGCGTTCTCCATCGCTCGGGATTGCTCGCGCAGCGCACCGTGGATGTGCTCGATGCTCGCGCGGATGCTCTCGATGCTGCGACCGATCTGTCCGGTGCCGCGCGCCTGCTCTTCCGTCGTCCGGTGAACCCCCTGCGCGACGTCGCGCATGGTGCGGCTGGCGTCCATCAGCGCCTCGTTGCCGCTCCGCTGCTCGGCGCTCGCCGCGCGGATCTCCGCGACGCCGCCGCGCACGCGATCCATTTGCTCGGAGACGTGCGCAGCCGCACGGGTCTGCTCCCGAACGGCCGCCACGATCTCCTCGGCGCGCTGCCCGCTCTGCCGCGCCTCGTCCGTGATCTCGCGCAGCGATTTGCCGGCCTCGTCTGACAACGCCACCCCGCGCTCGACGCTCTGGCCGCCCTCCTCGATCGTCGCCATCGCGTTGCGACTCTCCGCTTGCAGCGCTCCGATCAGCTCGCCGATCTCCTGGGCACTGCCGAGCACGCGCTTCGCCAGCGTCTTGATCTCCGCGGCGACGACGGAGAATGCGCGGCCGGATTCACCGGACTGCGACGCAATGATGGCCGCATTCAGCGCCAGCAGATGCGTGCTGTCGGCGACGTTCTCGATGACATCGAGGACGCTGCCGATCTCGGCGGCGCGGCGATCGAGCGCTCGCACCACTTCTTGCGCGGCTGCAGCCGAGCCGCGGATCACCTCCATGCCGGCCACCGTCTCGAGCACTCGGTCCCGGCCGCGCTCGGCCGCCTCGGCGACCCGCTGCGACACGGACGCGTTCTCCTCGGCGTAGTCGTGCACCGACTGCATCGAGCGCGCGATCTCCTCCATCGAGGAACTGGTCTCCTCCGCCGCGCCGGACAGCTGCTCGGTGGTCTCGACGATCCGGTGGACGCCGGCTGCGGCCTGTTCGACGGAGGCCGCGATCCCGTCGGCACGGCCCGCGAGCACCGACGCAGTCGTGTTCAGCTCTTCGCCCGACGCGTTGAGTTCCAGGATCGAGGCGTTGGACTCCTCGATGGCCGCGGCCAGCTCGTCGGCCGAGCCGGCGATCGCGGAGATCCGACCGGTGGCACCGTCGACGGCACCGCGCGTCTCCCCGATGGCGTCGACCTGATCGCGCGTCGCCTGGGACACGTCGGTCGAGACCGCCCCGAGGTCTGCGGCGGTGCCTTCGACGGCGTCGACGGCGAGCGACACCTGTTCGAGCAGGCTGCGAAGATCCGCCACCATGCGGTCGAAGTCCCGTCCGAGCGCGCCGAACTCGTCCTCGCTCTCGAGCACGGCCGTCGTGTGCAGGTCCCCCGCCGCCACTTGCCGCGCCCATTGCCGGAGGCGTCCGATCGCGAAGCCGGCATCGCCCGCCAGCAGCTGCGTCAGCACCAGCCCCAGGGAGACCGACGCGATCGTGAGCAGCGCGAACGCGAGCGTAAGGCGCTGGGTGCTCGGCGCCACGTCTCCCCACGGCGTCGCGGCGGCGAGAATGCCCTGTCCGTACGGGAGCCGCGTCCACGCGAATACGTTCGGGCTGAAGACGTCGAAGCCGTCCCCGTGCGGCGTCGCGGCAGAGCGGATGCTCGCCAGCTCGGAGGGTTGGAGAAGATCGGTCGGCCCCGCGAGAACGACCTCGGCGTGGGCATCGAGGAGCACGATCGCGCGGGCAACCCCGAGCGCGACGGCCTCGCGCGAGAGCGCGTCGATCTGGCGCTCGATGTCGTGCGGCTGGCGATTGCTGCGGCCTACGATTGCGGTGGCGTTGATCTTCCGCACCTTGGACGCGTTGCGTGCTTTCGATGTGTTCCAGGTGTTGCTGGATACCACGCGTCCGTCAATGGCCTCGTACAACTACTATCAACTCGTGCAGAGCCGTGCCGATGGATATGCATCAGCTGTAGGGGTGTTGATCTTTATCCTGATCCTCATCTTCACCGTGCTGTATGTCAGATTCGTAGGGATTGAACAAGAATGAGCGAAAATGTAGCTACTCAAGGAGTCCCCAAGCCGCAGTCGAGTGACCCAAACGAAGCGCTGCAAATGGCGGTTCATGTCTTGCGCCGCGCATTGTTCTGGCTGCTGGTGATTGCAATCGTGATCTATACGATGGCCCCGTTCTACTACGCCATCAGCATCTCGTTCCGCACGAACGCGCAAGTGTTGACTGAGGCGCGTTATATCCCGGAAAAACTGAGTCTGACGAACTTCCAGAACTTGCTCAGCGATTCAGACTTTATGCGCACAATGTTAAACTCTGCGATGGTTTCTAGCGTGAGTGTAATCTTCGCGCTGATTGTGGG
>CAYOHN010000032.1:0-20423 GCA_964403735.1 uncultured Spirochaetales bacterium
TCTGATCAGTGCGTGTGGGATTCCGCCGGAGTCGATTCTGGCGGTGACGTTTACGAACAAGGCGGCGGGGGAGTTGCGGGAGCGGGTGGAGAAGCTGCTGGGGCCGGATGCGGCGGGCGTGTGGGTGGGGACGTTCCACTCGACGTGCGTGCGGATCCTGCGCCGGGAGGCGGGGCATCTGGGTTTGTCGCGCGGGTTTGCGATCTACGACGAGGGCGATGCGCTGGCGACGGTGAAGGAGGCCCTGCGGCGCCGCGGGCGGGATCCGAAGACGAGTGATCCGAAGCGGCTGCGCTGGCGGATCGATCAGTGGAAGAACGCTGGGGTGCTGCCGGCGCGCGCATCGCGCGAGTCTACGGACCTGGACGGGGAGGAGGCGGCCGAGACCTACGCGGTGTATCAGCGGCTGCTGCGCGAGGCGAATGCGCTGGACTTCGGCGATCTGATCCTGCAAGTGACGGAGCTGTTCGAGCGCTTCCCCCAGGTGCTCGAGCACTACCAGCGGCGCTGGCAGTACGTGCTGGTGGACGAGTACCAGGACACCAACAAGGTGCAGTACCAGTTGGTGAGTCAGCTAGTTCGAGGCCACAGCAACCTCTGCGTCGTAGGGGACGCCAACCAGTGCCTGCCGCCCTCCGCGAAGGTCGCGACCTCGGCCGGGGAGCGCCGCGTGGACGAAATCCAGGCGGGTGAGTCCGTCGTCGCCGCCGGAGGCTGGGGATCGGCGACGACGGCGCCGATCGGCAAGGTGGCATCGCGCCCCTACTTCGGACCGATGCTCTCGATCCGGATGCGGTCGGGACGGGTATTGGAGGCAACGCCAAACCATCTGTGCTTCGGACGGCTCGATCCCGTTCGCGGGCTCCACTACGTCTATCTGATGTGGAGCCGGCGCCTCGGGTATCGGATCGGCGTGACCTCGGGCGTTCGCTCGACGAGTGACGGGACGCTCGTGAATGGCATCCAGATGCGCGCGTCGCAGGAGGTTGCGGATCGGGCCTGGATTCTTCGTGCCAGCAAGGATTCGGGAGAGGTTCGCTTCTACGAGCAGCTCTACGCCGCGCGCTATGGCCTTCCCACCTGTGTCTTTCACGTCCGCGGACGCCGGATGGCGCTGACTCAGGACCACATCGATCGCCTGTTCCAGGAAATCGACACCGAGATCGGCGCGAATCAGCTCCTCGACGATCTGTACATGGATCCCCGCTACCCGCACCATCATGTTGCAGCCGCGGTCCGCGGGGACTTCGACCGGAAGATCGTGTGGTTCACGATGTTCGGGGATTCGCGGCCCCATCTGGTCCGTCGTCCCTGGCACGAGCATCGGATCCAGCTCGTCACGTCGGATCCGGGGCTCCGTGAGGCGGCGACGGCGGCTGGCTTCCCTGTCCGTGACGGTTCGCGAGGGACCTGGAGGATCGAGACCTCGCGCAAGCATCACGATGCCGCGCTCGATCTGTCGGAGTCGATCTGCGAGCTCGGCGGTCTCCACCTGGTGTCGCGGGCTCGGCTCACCAGCGAGAAGGCCTACTCGATGATGCCTGCCTCGCATCTCCGTGAAGGCATGGCGGTTCCCGTTCTCGAAGGCGATCAGGTGATCGAGGACATCGTGGAGGGGATCGAGCAGACACAGTACGACGGCGAAGTCTTCGACCTGTCCGTGGAGGACCTGCGCAACTACAGCGCCAACGGTGTGATCGTCCACAACTCGATCTACGGTTGGCGCGGAGCGGATGTCCGCAACATCCTGGACTTCGAACGGGACTACCCGGACGCGAAGGTCGTCGCGTTGGATCGCAACTACCGCTCGCGGCGGCCCATCCTGGATGGCGCATCCGCCGTGGTGGCGAACAACGGCGCGACGCGGTCGCTGAAGCTGCGCGCGGAGCTCGGCGATGGCGAGCCGATCCGGTTCTTCGAGGCGCTCGACGAGCGCAGCGAGGCGGGCTTCGTGATCCGCGAGATCCTGACGGCGTCGCGGCGCGATGGCCGCTCGCTGCGGGACTTCGCGATCTTCTACCGGACCAACGCAATGTCTCGGCCGTTCGAGGACGAGCTGCTGCGCTACGACGTGCCGTACGTGGTGGTGGGCGGCGTGCGTTTCTACGAGCGCGCCGAGGTGAAGGACGCCCTCGCGTATCTGCGGCTCGCGCTGAATCCTGCGGACTCGGCCGCGCTGCGGCGGATCGTGAATGCGCCGGCGCGCGGGATCGGCAAGACGACGGTGACGCGCGCCGACGAGATCGCCGAGCGCGACACGGTCCCGACGCTCGAGGGGCTGCGGCGCTTCGCGGACTCCGGCGCGGCGGCCCGCGCGGCCAAGCCGATCCGCGAGTTCCTTGCGCTGATCGACGAGCTCGGCGCGCAGGTGCGCGGCGCGTCGCCGGCCGAGGCGATCGCGCGCGTGCTGCAGAAGAGCGGTTACCTCGCGGCGCTCGAGCGCGAGGGGACGCCGGAGGCCGAGGCGCGGCTCGAGAACCTGCGCGAGCTGGTGTCGAGCGCCGAGGACTTCGTCGCCGAGAGTGTGGAGGCGGACGAGCCGCGCTCGCCCGTGGAGCTGTTCCTCGATCAGGTGGCGCTGGTGTCGGACGTCGATCAGTGGGATCGCCGCGCCGAGCGCGTGTCGCTGATGACGCTGCACTCGGCGAAGGGGCTCGAGTTCCCTGTTGTGTTCGTCGTCGGGCTCGAGGAGGGGATCTTCCCGCACGCAGCGTCGGCGCGCGACGACAGCGGGCTCGAGGAGGAGCGGCGGCTGTTCTACGTGGCGATGACGCGCGCGATGGAGCACTTGTACCTGACCTGCGCGCAGGAGCGGCGGCGCTACGGCAGCCATGCGTTCGCGGTGCCGTCGCGCTTTTTGCGCGAGATTCCGGCGGAAGTGCTGCACGGCGACGTGCCGGAGGCGCGCGAGCCCGGGCGCTTCGGCGGCGGCGGGCGCGGAGAACCCGCCCTCGACTACTCGTATGGCCAGGGCGAGCCGGAACCCGGCGGTGCGGCGATCCCGCGCGGCATGCGCGTGCGGCATCCGGTGTTCGGCGCCGGGACCGTGCAGGACGTGTCCGGCGTCGGCCCGGGACAGAAGCTGCGCGTGCGCTTCGATCGCGTCGGGGTGAAGACTCTCGTGCTGCGCTTTGCGAACCTGGAGCCGCTTTGAGACGGGAGTTCCGGTAGGTGGCGTCGATCTTCGAGAGCGCGCGGCACGCGCGCACTCTGGCCGGCGCCGTCGATGCGTTCGCCGTGGTGCCGCTGTTGCGCGCGGGCCTGGTGCTCGGTCTGGCCGATGCGCTGCGCACGCCGCAAGAGCCCGAGGCGCTGGCCGCGCGGCTCGGCCTCGAGCCGGATCTCGTCGTCGGCTGGGCGCGCATGCTGCACGCGCAGGGTTGGCTCAGCCGGCGCGGCGATTCGTACGAGCTGGCGGGTCCGTTCCTGTGGCTGCTCGACGCGCCGGAGGCCGCGTCGATCGCCGCGCTGCTGGACCAGGCGATCGGCACCGTCGGGCCGCGGCTCGCTTCGTTGCCGGAGCTGATGAAGGGAGCAGAGCGCCCGCTGTTCGGCGATCGCGAGGACGCCCTGCGCATGGCGGCGATCACGCGGCTGTTCGAACCGCGCGCACTGCGCGCGCTGACCAAGATCCCCGGCCTGCGTCATCCGCAGCGCATCCTCGACATCGGCTGCGGGCAGGGTCACTACCTGGCGAATCTGCTCACGCGCTTCCGCGATGCGCTCGGCGTCGGGATCGAGATCGATCCGCGCGTCGCCGACGAGGCGCGTCGCCACCTGGCCGAGGCCGACGTCACGCGCCGCGCAGAAGTGCGCGTCGGAGACTTTCTCAGCGCCGAGCTGCCGCCGGGCCGCTTCGATCTGGTGCTGATGAACCACAACCTCCACTACTTCCCGCCGGGCCAACGCGTCGCGGTGTTGCGCCGTGCGCACGACCTGCTCGGCGACAGCGGCGTGCTCGTGGTCCAGACGCTCGTGCCGACGGAGGGGCTGCTGCCGAGTCTGCTCGGCCTGCAGGGCGGCGCCGCGCTGTTCGACCTGGTGCTGCGCACGCACCGCAACCTGTACGGGCTCCCCGCCGTGGAGGAGGTGCACGAGGCCTTGCGCGAGGCCGGCTGCGCGCAGACCGGCGAAGTGCAGATCCTCGCAGGCGGCGCCGTGCGCTTCGTCTGGGGCAGCGCCGCTGCCTGAGCCCGCGCGCGTTCAGCGGTCCGGCGGCCCCTTCAGCTCCACGGTGTTCCCGTCCGGATCGCGGATGTACATCGAGGGGCCCATGCCCTCGGCTCCGTAGCGCTGCGCGACGTCGCCGGGCTCGATGCCGTTCCGCGCGAGATGCGCACGCAGCGCCGGCTCGTCGAACGTCGCGAGCGTCAGCGCCACGTGGTCGACGTTGGGCCGCTCGCGATCCGGCGCACTGCCGCCCGCTTTGCCGAGTGGCCCGTCGATCGGCACCAGATCGATCAGGCTGTCGCCGGCACGGAGCTGGTAGAGGCCGAGCTCGTCACTGCCGCGCTCCACGAGACACCCGAGCGCGTCGCGCCAGAAACGCAGCGAGGCTTCGAGATCGCGGATGCGCAGTACGACGTGGTCGAGGCGGCGGATCTGGATCGGATTCGGTTCGCGCAACGCAGGCCCTCCATACGGGACGCTACCTCTCGGCGGGGTCTCTTCGAGCCGACCGCCGGCAACGTCGGCGCCTGGCCGACGCTGCTCGCGCTGCGGGACCTGCCGGCGCTCCTCGCGGTGGAAGGCAGGAGGGCGCGACCCAGGTGAAAAACCTACGGCTCCGACCGCGGGAAGAGCATTTCCTGCTTCCATTCCGGATCCGAAATGTCGTAACATCCGGACAATTCGAAGCGACGCCAGCGAACGGACAGCCCCCAGAGCATGCCCGAGACCACGCCCCAGACCATGCCCCAGACCATGAGGTTCGCGACCCCGGCGCGCCGCTCGATCGATGCGCCGCCGCAACCCGGTTCCCCGCCGCGCTCGATCGAGCGCGGCTCCCCGCTCCCGCTCTACCAGCAGCTCAAGCAGGTGCTGCTGGAGCGCATCGCGCTCGGCGAGTTCGCGATCGGCGATTCGCTGCCGGGCGACGAGGCGCTGGTGCACCGCTATCGGCTGTCCCGGACCACGGTCCGTCAGGCGCTCCGGGAACTCGAACTCGCCGGCATCATCACCCGCCAGCGAGGGCGCGGGACCTTCCTGTCCGGCCCGAAGCTCCGCCACGGCCCCGGTCGCGGAGCCAGCCTCGACGAGGAGATGCGGCAGCGGGGCCTGCGGGCAGGCTGGCAGGTGCTGGCGGCCCGCGAAGTTCCGGTCGCCCTGCGGGCCGGCGAGCGGCTCGGCCTGGCTCCGGGGGAGCTCGCGTTCGAGATCCGCCGCCTTCGGCTGGCTGACGACGAGCCGATCGGGCTGCTGGTCTCGTGGCTTCCGGCGGCGGTCGGCCGGCGCATCGAGCCCGACTGGCTCGAGGTCGGTGGCTCGATGCACGCTCTCGAAGAACTGGGACTTCTCGCGGGCAGCCACGCGGAACGGACCCTGGACGCGGTGGCGGCCGATGCCGAGCTGGCGGCCCTGCTCGGAGTCGATCCGGGCAGCCCCATGCTGCGGGTGCGGCGCCTGGTCGTCGGTGCCGCGGGCGAGCCACTCGAGGACTTTTGCGGAACCTATCGCGGAGATCGTTTCCGCTATCGGCTCAGCGGCCCGGTGTCCGCCCCGGTGGCGTCCCTGACCGCTTCACGAGAATCGAGAGGATGATGAAAACGCTGCAACGTTCCTTGTTGGTCCTGGCAGGTGTCTGGGCCCTCTCGCTCGCCGTGCCGGCGAGCGCACTGACGATCGATCCCAGTCAGAGTTCGATCGTTCCGCAAGTCGGGGCCCCGGAGAGTCTGTCCGGGACGATCGACGTGGCGATCGGATCCGTGCCGGTGACGCAGACGACGACGTTCGATGTGATCGGTCTGGCGGCGTCGGCGAGCGGCGGCGCGAGCTTCACGCTCGACCCGGCCACTTCGACCCCGGGGTTCGGCGTCATCGACGTCACGGGCGCCTTCTTGATTCCGACGCTGTTTCTCGCCGTCGATCCGGGGGGTGGCGGCGGCTTCCCGCTCGCCATTCCGAACGTCACGGGTATGGCCGAGTTCGACGTCAGCGGCACCGTGCTGCGCGAGTTGTCGACGACGTTCCAGGTCGACTCGGGAGGGCCGGAAGGGATCCTCACCATCACCGTCGTGGCGGTTCCAGAGCCGAACGCCCTGATCCTGGCCATGGCGGGTCTTGCGGGCTTGAGCTTGGTCCGCCGAGGCCGAAATCAGGAGATCGATCGATGAATCGCCGTACAGTTCTCGCCCTCGCCGCGTTCGGATTGCTGGCCTCGGGTCCGGCCCGGTGCCCGGGGCCGAATCCGCCGAGTCCCAGCCAGGAAGTCGTGGCGATTCCCGGCTTCGTCCAGCCGCAGACGCCGGGATCCGGGGCTCCGGAGGAGTTCGCGACGGCGCCGGTGATCACCACGCTGCTCGGTGCCGATCCGGATCTGAACCAGGTGACCTACGTGCGGACCCGTGTGGTCTCCGCCGGCTCCATCCCGCCGCGCGTGATCGCCATCCTGATTCCCGGCTTCCTCGGCGGCGGCGCGACGTACGATCCGCTCGCCCAGCAGCTCGTCGCGCGCTTCAACGGAACGCTCGAGGCCTGGGCGGTCGATCGGCGGCCGAATCAGCTCGAGGACCGGCTCGGCTCGGAGCACGCCGTCGACGGCGCCACCGAACCCGCGTGCACGATGTCTCCGCCCACGCCCGACTGCGCGATCTTCGAGGGTTCGCAGTTCTACTTTGCCGACGCCGACTTCTCGCCGGTCGGCGACTTCCCGGGCCCCAGCGATCTCGACCTCAACCTGAACGGCGTGCTCGACCCGCTGTTTCCGCTGGAGGATCGCTTCGGCGTCTCGCGCGGACCGGCGCTGATGACGCAAGACGACGTCCGGTTCATGGCGCACTGGGGCCTCGACACGTACTTTCGGGACTGGAAACTCCTCGTCGAGTCCGCGCGTGCGATCGTCGGACCGACGGGGCTCGTGCTGCTCGGCGGCCACTCCCAGGGCACCACCTGGGCATCGACCTTCGCAGCGTACGACTTCGATCCCGATCCGGCCGTCGTCGAAGCCGGGCACAGCCTGATCGACGGGCTGATCCTGCTCGAGGGCGGGGGCGCCGGCACCGGCGTGGCGGTGAAGCCGACGCTCGCCGAGTACGAGGCGGCGATTACGAGCTTCGAGGCGCCGGGCGGGCCCGATGTGTTCCTCGAGAGCTTCAGCGGCATCCCGCTGCAGGGCCTCGGGACGGCGGGCGAGATCGCGGCGATCGCCGCGTTCTTCCAGCCGACCGAGCGCGCGCTGATCCAGCGGACGCCCGTATTCGGCGCCGGCCTGCCGGCGTTCCTGCTCGGGGCGCCGGCGACCAACCGCGCCATCGCCGGCATGTTCCTCGACGACGACTTCTCGACGAACGGCGCGTTCCGCGCATCGATGGGGTTCAGCGACAACGGACCGAACTTCTATCAGATCGCAGGTGGTCTCTTCGCGGTCCCGTTCTATATCGCCAATCCCGCTGCTGGCGGCGCGCTTCGCCAGTGGAAGGAGCATGACGATCCGACGCTTCCGGAGTGTCCGCCGAACGTGTTCGATCAGGACCCGGGCTGCGCGATCCTCGACAACGGCCCCCCCTCGGCGCCCGGAGAGAATCCGCGCGTCAACGGCGTCGAACGCGAGGTCACGCCGATGGACAACTTCCTCCTCACGCAGTTCGGCAGGGCGAACGGCTTCGAGTGGTACTTCGCATCGGCGCGGCCCAGCCTGGACTTTGGCTACGGACGCGATTCGAGTGGTCTGGTCGCCGAACATCTCGCGACCGTCGATCCGAACGACGAAGGGCCGCTGGTGGTCACGCAGAACGGTGCGATGGACGTGCCGGTGATCGCGATCGGCGGCTCGAACGGTTTGACGCCCGAAGCGAAGTCGTTCGACAGCTATCTGGGGTCGATCGCGACGCCGGCGGCCGATCGGGAGGTCCACATCCTCGAAGGCTATGCCCACCTGGACGTGATCAACGCCGCCGGCAACGAGGCCGTTCCGCTGCTCGAGGACTGGACCAATCGCCTGCTCCAGCGGAAGCTGCTGCTCGAAGGCTTCTGACGGGTCTGGCCTCTCGCGCGGGCGGTTCTGCCGCGCGAGAGGCGTCGGAGTTCCCGCGCTACCCTCCGCTCAATGATCGGCCACCGTTCCGGACCCGGAAAGCCCTGCCTGCAATGGTCGATCGGCGGCGCTGCCCGCGGCGCCTCGCGAATGGCGTTGCGTTTCTGCGTGGCCGGGCTCGCGATCTCCCTCGCAGCCTGCGGCGAACCGCGGACCAACCTGCTGCTCATCAGCGTCGACACGCTGCGGAGGGATCATCTCGGCGTCTATGGCGAGGCGCGCGACTTGACGCCGCAGCTCGACGGTTTTGCACGCGACGCCGTCGTCTTCGACCTTGCGTTCGCGCCGGCGCCGTTCACGCGGCCTTCGGTGGCGGCCATGCTCACCGGACACGATCCCGCGACCATCGGCGTCGTGAGCAACGCGCATCCGTTTCGCGGCAGCGTCGAAACGCTCGCGACGGGACTCTGGGGAGCCGGCTTCCAGACGGCCGCCGTCGTCAGCAACGCCGTGTTGAAGCCGAGGTCGGGGCTCCACCGCGGCTTCGAGGCCTATGACGCGGACATGCGCGAACACGAGCGGACCCGCGGCGCACCGGAGCGCAGCGCCGAACCCACGACCGACGCTGCGATCCAGCAACTCGATCGCGTCGGCCGCGAGCCGGACCATCCGTTCTTCCTGTGGGTGCACTACCAGGATCCGCACGGGCCCTACACGCCCCCGGCTGCATTGCGCGAGCGGTTTCTCGGGCCGGAGGCGCGGCGTCCCGGCGACCCGCCGCAGCTTCCCGTCAGCGACGATGGCCGAAGTCTCGGGGCGATCCCCCTCTACCAGTACATCGACGAGCAGCGCGACCCGGCGTTCTATCGCGCGGGCTACGCGGCCGAGATCCGCGCCGCGGATGCGCAGATCGGGCGGCTGCTCGGCGAGCTCCGCGCGCGCGGCCTGGACCGGCGAACGCTCGTCGTGTTCGCGTCGGATCACGGGGAGAGCCTCGGGGAAGACGACTACTGGTTTGCGCACGGGGAGTATCTGAGCGATGGGCTGGTTCGCATTCCGCTGCTGATCCGCGGACCCGGCCTCGAGCCGAGCCGACGCGCCGATGCGGCGAGTCTCCTCGACATCCTGCCGACGGTCTTCGGGCAGCTCGGCCTGCCGCCGCCAGGGGATCTCCCGGGACGGGATCTCTTCGCCGACGACGCTGCGTCTCGATCGAGCGTCGTGCACCTGTCGACGTTCGACGAATCCGCGGTGCCCCGGCGCGGCGTCGTCGCCCAGGGCTTCAAGTACGTGCGCAGCGAAGGGGCGGAGCCTTCGGAGGAACTCCAGGCCCTCGATCCGGCCGTTCGCTCCGAGCCGCGGGACCCGGTCGCTCAGCGGACGGCGCTGCGGGAGCTGGTCCTGACGCACGAGCGCGAGGTGGAGCGCGTGCCCGCGCCGCCCACGCCGTCGCTGACCGAGACGGAGCGGCGCACGCTCGAGGCGCTCGGCTACCTGGTGCGTGGGTCGGACGAGGCCTCCGCGGACACGGCCGAGCCGGACCCACGAGCGCCTGCGTCGCCGGCGCCCTGACGGGTCTCCCGCCGGCGCTGTCAGCCCGGCGGCGACGTTTCGGCTTGCGGTCCGCCGCGGCGCGGGCCGCGGGCGATTCGCGCCAATCGCTGTGCGATTCCCTTGCGCAACGACGTCGTCGTCGGGTCCGCCGGCAGCTTGCGCAGCAGCGCCATGGCTCTGCGGGCGAGGTCCCGATGCTCGGCATGCCTCGGCTGCAGGCCCTCCACCGTCTCCGCGAGTCCCATCAGAGCCCCTTGGTCGTCACCTGCCGCCGCGGCGGCTCGAGCGCGGAACAGCAGCAGATCGGGGCTCCTTCCGCTCGCAGCGATCAGACGGTCGGTGAGGTTCTCGAGGTCGCGCGTTTCCAACGGGTCGCCGATCTCGATGCGCCAGATCGCCCGCAGGCGAAGCGCTTCGTCGTAGAGGATGTCACGCGGCTCGGCCTGGGAGAGCGCCGGCTCGGAGGCTCGCAAAGCCGCCCAATCTCCTCGTGCCTGGTGCCGCCAGCCCTCGAGCACCGCGCGGTCCGCGGCGTGCGTCGGCGCGTCGTCGGGGACCGCCGTGTCGGTGCCTCGGAACTGCAGGAGTTGCTGCGCCCGCCACGCCCGGTCGGCCTGGCCCCCGGAGCGGAGCGCCGCTGCGAGAGCTCTCGCCGCTCCGCCGGCATCGCCGCGCGCGCGCGCCACGAACGCGTTGGCGATCGCCGCCTCCCCGGGGTCCTGACTCCACTCGGCGACGGCGTCGGCGCGATCCGAGAACCGCCAGGCGAGCAGCCGGCGGACGAGATGGACGCGATCGAGGTCCGGCGTCGGTCGCTGCCACGGGTCATGAACCAAGAGCGCAGTGTCGATCGCCGCGATGCGCTGCGGAACGCTCCGGGCACTCCGGACCACACCAGGGGAGCGCATCGCGATCCGGTTCCGATCGTCCGTGCAGAGGTCTGCGCCGGCGGCGAAGGCGCGCGCGGCTTCGTCATCGAGCGCGAGCGCCGCCGCGAGATCCTCCGTCGCTTCGAGCCCCAGCGGTCGCCATACGTCTTCCAGGCTCGCATCGCCCGGGGGGGTAGGCAGAGACAACGGCGAGCGCGAGCCCACGAACAGCAGTCCCGGCGGCGACGGCCGGAACACCGCGATCTCCGGGAAGACCGCACCGAGCGTTGCGACGATCGTCTCGACCAGCGGCGGGTCCACGAACGCCGCGCCCATCCACTGGATGAAGAGGCCATCGGGCTCGAGGTGATCGCGGGCCAGCTCGAAGAACTCGCGGGTGTACAGATGCGACGCGCCGGCCGTCCACGGGTGCGAGGGCTGCGACACGATCAGCGAGTAGCGCCGGTTGGCGAGCATCAGCGCGCCCCGTGCGTCGTTCTCGACGATCCGGACGCGCGGATCGCCCAGAGGATCCGTCCGGCGCCGAGACGAGACCTCGCGGTTGGCTCGGACCACCTCGGGTTCGAGCTCGACGACGTCGATCTCGGTGATCGGGGGCGGAACCGCTTCCACCACCGAGCCGCCGCCGAGGCCGATGACCAGGATCGATCGGGCCTGCGGGCGCAGCACGGAGCCGAGCCCGCCGAGCCACCGATTCACTTCTTTGTGATCGCCGCGTGCGCCGGGCCGGACGATCAGGGCCTCGGGCAGCCCGTTGGTTCGGAGGTACCAGCCGCGGAGCTGCTCGAGCAGCAGCACCGTCGCACTGCGTCCGACACTGTAGAACGCAGTTTCTCCTTGCTGGATCTGCCTCGGCGGCAGCGGCGACGAGCGCAGCAATCGCCAGGGCTCGGCGGGCCGCAACAGGACGAGCCCCCCCAATCCCACGGCGGCGACGGCGACGAGGGCGCGCCGCCGGGGAACGGTCGCCAACGCCGTGGCGCCGGCGAGCGCCAGCCCGGTGGCGGCCGCAACGCTCATCGTGATCGCGAAGCCGAGCGCCGGGACCACGAAGAAGCCGGCACCGATCGCGCCGAGCACGGCCCCGGTGGTGTTCCATGCGAAGACCCGGGCGGCGGCGCTCGCCGCCGCCGTCTCGTCTCCGGCGAGCACCCGCACCGCGAACGGAAACGTGGCCCCGATGCACAGCGTACTCGGAAGCAGCACGAGCGCGGCGAGGCCGGCTTCGACCCACAAGCCCTCGGGCCCGCGAGACGCGACGAACTCGGTCAGTTCCGGCAGGAAACCCATGCCGAGGAACGCCGCCAGCGAGAATCCGGCGACACCGATCTGTGCGCGTGCGAAGCCGCGTGCGGAGCGGACCGGATCCGTCGCACGCCGGGCGGCGAGCGCCGAGCCGAGCGCGATGCCGATCAGGAAGCTCGCCAGCATCGTCGCGAAGGCGTAGACGCTGCCGCCGAGAAAGTGCCCGAGCAGGCGGGTCCAGACGACCTCGTAGGTGAACGAGACCGCGCCCGATAGCAACGCGAACGGCAGGATCCAGCGGTTGCGGAGCGGCGGTCGCTGCGTCGTGCCTGCCGGCAGCGGCGGCGGGCTCCCGGCCGCCCGGTCGAGCGCCACCGCAGCGAGGAAGACGAGGCCGTTGGCGGCGATCGCCACATGGATCGTCGAGCCGAGGCCGAGTGCCGGCAGCAGCCAGAAGCCGGTCACGAGCGTGCCGCAGACGGCACCGAAGGTGTTCGTCGCGTAGAGCCCGCCGACGCGCGGGCCGATCTCCTGCTCGCTGCGAACCGCATGGCGGGCGAGCAGCGGCAGCGTCGCTCCCATCATCGCCGTCGGAACCATCAGGATTGCGAACGAACACAGCAGGTAGAACAGCGCGTGGTTCAGGCCGCCCGTGCTGGGAAGCTGGCTCAGGCCGCCGAGCATGCCGGTGTGGAGCCGCGTCGCGAAGTCCAGCGCGGGCGCCACCGCAAGCGCGCCGAGCGCAATGCCGAGCTCCAGCAGCGCGTAGACGAGCACCGGCCGGCGGATCCGTCCGCTCACGCGTCCGATCAGCGTCGCGCCGAGCGCGAGGCCCGCCATGTACGCCGCCAGGACCGTTGCCACCGCGAGCTCGGAGGTGCCGAAGACGACCGCGAACTGGCGCGTCCACGCCGTCTGGTAGATCAGCGCCGCGAAGCCGGACAGGAAGAAGCACAGCAGCAGCAGCGAGAAGCGGGTCTCGAACGAGGCGCCGCGCTCCGAGGGCAGCGGGCGTTGCGGCGCTTGCGACACGCGGTCTCCTCTGTCGATTGTGAACGCGGCAGTATACGGAAACGGCGCGTTCGCGAGCGCGGCCCGGTGGGTTGTCGGAGCGACGCGGGCGCACGTAGACTTCGAGAGAGACGCGTTCCGACTCGGGACGCCGCGGAACGGGCAGAGTGCTGCGGGGGTCGAGTCCTCCGAGGAGCCCGGGGTCACCGGAGAGGCTCGAGGATGCTGGATGCCATCGTGATCGGGGGAGGGGTCTTCGGCGCCCGGCTCGCCGAGTGGCTGGCCGCCGAAGGACGCCAGGTCGAGCTGGTGGAGCGAGAGCAGGATCTGCTCCTGCGCGCCTCGCTGACGAACCAGGCGCGCGTGCATCGGGGGTACCACTACCCGCGGAGTTTCGTGACCGCGACGCGGTCCCGCGTCAACGCGCCGCGATTCGAGGCGGAGTTCCGCGCCTGCATCGTCGATACCTTTGCGCATCACTACGCGATCGGCCGGACCGGGAGCAAGGTGTCGGCGCGCCAGTTCCGGACCTTCTGCGACCGCATCGGCGCGCCCCTCGCCGAAGCTCCGGCAGCGGTGCGGCGGTGGTTCGATCCGGCGCGGATCGAGGCCGTGTTCACGGTGGCGGAGCACGCCTTCGACGCGGTCGCTCTCCGCGCCCACCTGCGCCGAGCTCTCGAGAGGGCAGGGGTCCCGATTCGGCTCGGCACCGAGGCGGTTCGGATCGCCGCCGAACCCGCCGGCGGTCTCCGCCTCACCGTCGAGAGCCCTGCCGGCACGGCGGACCTGCGCGCCCGCGAGGTGTACAACTGCACCTATTCCCGGCTCAACGCACTGCTCCACGCCTCCGATCTGCCGCTGATCGAGTTGCGCCACGAGCTGACCGAGATGCTGCTGGTGGAACCGGCCGAGGAGTTGCGCAACGCGGCCGTGACGGTCATGTGCGGTCCGTTCTTTTCGTGCATGCCGTTTCCTCCGCGGGGGCTTCACACCTTGAGTCATGTCCGGTACACCCCGCACCGCACGTGGGCCGACGGGCCGGCGGCTCCCTGGCGCGACCCCGACGCGGCCCGGCATCCGACGCCGCGCAGCCAGGGCCCGGCGATGCTGCGCGATGCCGCGCGCTATCTGCCGCTGATGGCCGGGAGCCGGCCGGTGGACTCGCTCTGGGAGGTGAAGACGGTGCTGCCGCGCAGCGAAGTCGACGACAGCCGGCCCATCCTGGTGCGCGTGGGCCACGGGCTTCCGGGTCTCACCTGCATTGCCGGCGCAAAGCTCGATAACCTCTACGACCTCTTCGACATCCTGGCGCCGAGTCCGGCGACCAGGTGCGAGGTCGCCCGGTGACTCGACAGGATCTCTTCGTCTCGGTGGTCGCTCCGCTCGGCGACGACGCCGACATCGTGACGGCCTTCGTCGAGGACGTGGTGGCGGTGCTGACCGAGCACTATCTCCACGCCGAGATCGTGCTCGTGGATGACGGATCGCGCGACGACACGGTGGCCGTGGTGGATGCCCTCCTGCGCCGCTTCCCGCTCGTCCGGCTGTTGCGGCTGAGCCGTCGCTTCGGGCCCGAGAGCGCGATCTCCGCGGGGCTCGAGACCGCCATCGGCGACTTCGTCGTGGTGATGCTTCCCGACAGCGACCCCCCGTCCGTGATCCCGGCGATGGTGTCGCAGTGCCGCGACGGGGCGGGCATCGTCCACGGCATCCGGGCCGACCGCCGCGGAGATCCGTGGTATCTGGCACTGGGATCGCGACTCTTCTACGGGCTGGTGAATCGGGCGTTCCAGCTCCAGATCCCCCCCAACTCGACACATTTCCGAGCGCTGAGCAGGCAGGCGGTGAACGCCATCCTCCAGGTGCGCAGCCGCAATCGGTACCTCCGGGCGGTGACTGCCTACGTGGGCTACGCGAACGCGCAGATCACCTACACGCCCGGTTCCCGCCGGATGCGGCCGCGGCACAAGAGTCTCGTCGAGGCGGTCCGGCTGGCGGCCGGCATCGTCGTCACCAACTCCATTCAGCCGCTCGCCCTCGTCGCCTGGCTCGGCATGCTCGCGGCGGGGCTCAGCGCGCTCTACCTCCTGTACGTCGCGGGGATCTCACTGTTCCAGTCGCAGGTGGCCGCGGGCTGGACCACGCTGTCCGCCGTGATGGCGGTGATGTTCGGTGTCCTGGCGCTCTCCGCGAGCGTGATGGCGGCCTACCTCGCGCGGATCCTGGAAGAGCAGGGCGACCGGCCGATGTACTTCGTCCTGGAGGAGCGCACCGCGTCCACGCCCGACGTGGCGGCCGGCCGGCGGAACGTGGTCAGCGACTCGACCGCATGAGCACCGCCATCGCCCCGCCGCCGGGAGTCCCCGCGTTCCAGGTCACCACGATGGGCCCCCGGCGGGCGCGCTGGTGCTGCGCGCTCTTCGTCATCGACGAGGGCGACCGGCTGCTCTCGCAACTGGAACGGATGCGGCCGCACACGGGGACCTGCGATGTGATCATCGCCGACGGCGGCAGCACGGACGGGTCCACCACGGAGGCGGCGCTCCGGCCGCGCGGTGTCCGCGCCTGTCTGGTGAAGACGGGGCCCGGGCGCCTCAGCGCCCAGATGCGGATGGCCTTCTGGTGGGCGCTCGAGGAGGGCTACGACGGGATCATCGTGATGGACGGGAACGGCAAGGACGATCCGGCCGCGCTCGCGTCCTTCGTCGCGGCGCTCGAGGCCGGGATGGACCACGTGCAGGGGAGCCGATTTCTACCCGGCGGCCATGCGATCAACACCCCTCCGGCCCGTTACCTCGGCATCCGCTTCGTGCATGCCCCGCTGATCAGTCTGGCCGCCGGCAGCCGCTGCACCGACACGACCAATGGCTTCCGCGCCTACAGCGCGCGGCTGCTTCGGGATCCGCGGGTCGCCCCGTTTCGCGACGTGTTCTCCGGGTACGAGCTGCACTACTACCTGGCCATCCGCGCCGCCCGGCTCGGCTTCCGGGTGCGCGAGGTGCCGGTGACCCGCGCGTATCCGAAGCGCGGCCCGGTCCCCACCAAGATCCGCGGGTGGTCGGGCAACTGGCGCGTGCTCCGGACGCTGCTCGCCGCCTGCACCGGCCGCTTCGATCCCGAACGGGAGGTCTGAGTTGCCGGGAACCACGGCCGTGATCGGTGTGACCGGGTTCGTCGGCGGCACGCTCGCGCGGACGTTGCGGGTCGATGCGGGCTATCACTCCCGGAACATCGAGACGATCGCCGGCAAGCACTACGACCTGATCCTGTGCGCCGGAGCCCCCGCGGAGAAGTGGCGCGCCAACCAGCAGCCCCATGCCGATCGGGCCACGATCCAGCGCCTGATCGACGCTCTCGCCACCGTCGAGGCGCGCCGCGTGGTGCTCGTCTCCACGGTCGACGTGTTCGGGATGCCGTCGGGCGTCGATGAGGACACTCCCGTCGATCGCGAGGCCGCGACGCCCTACGGGCGGCACCGCTACGACCTCGAGCAGATGGTGGCCGGACGCTTCGCGCACACGATCCTGCGGCTCCCGGCGCTGTTCGGGCCGGGACTCAAGAAGAACCTCGTGTTCGACCTGCTGCACGGTCGCCCCAGCGACGGCGTGTCGCTCGACAGCGTGTTCCAGTGGTACGACCTGGCGCGGCTGACCGAGGATCTGCGCCTGGCCCTGGCGGCGGATCTGCCCCTCGTCCATCTCGCGGTCGAAGGCATTTCCGTCCGGCGCCTGGCGGCGGAGTGTTTCGGGCTGACGCTGCCCGAGCGGGAGGCCCGGCCGGTTCGCTACGACCTGCAGACCCGGCACGCCGCCGTGTTCGACGGACGCGGTCGCTACCTCGAGGACGCCGCTTGCGTCTCGGCGAGGCTACGCAGTTTTGTGGAAGCCTCGGGATGGATCCGGCCGTGAAACTGGCGGTCTCGACGATCGCGTGGGAGGCGGCGGACGAGGACCGGGTCCTGGACCTGCTCGTGGCGGCCGGCATCGCCGGTGTCGAGGTGGCTCCGACGACGCTCTGGCCCGATCCCCTCGCCGCGGACGAGCGCACGGCCCGGCGCTGGGCCGACGGCGTCCGGGCGCGCGGCCTGGAGGTGGCGGCGCTGCAGTCGCTCCTGTACGGCCATCCGGAGTTCCAACTCTTCGGCGCGGAGGCTCTGCGCGAGGCCATGCTCGAGCATCTCGGCCGGATCAGCCAACTCGGCGGCTGGCTCGGGGCCGGCCCGTTGGTGTTCGGGTCGCCGCGGAACCGGATCGCCGGCGCTTTGGATCGAGCCGCGTGCGAGCGGATTGCCGTCCCGTTCTTCCGAGCAGCCGCCGAACGAGCCCGCCAGGCCGGGACGACGTTGTGCATCGAGCCGAACCCGCCCGCGTACGGTTGCGACTGGATTCGCACCGTCGCGGAGGGCGTGGCGCTGGTGGCGGCCGTCGACCATCCCGGCTTCGGCCTGCACGTCGATGCGGCTGCGATGACCCTGTCGAACGAGCCCCGCGAGACGCTGGCGACCCTGCCGCCCGGCATGCCCGCGCATTTCCACGCGAGCGAAGCGCAGCTTGCGCCGCTCGGGTCGGCGCCCGCGGGCAGCCCGAGCGCGCCGCATCTCGCTCTGGCCGCGGCACTCCGGAAACGCGGATACGAGGGCTGGGTCTCGCTCGAAATGCGACGGCCGGAGGGTCCCGATCCGGTCGCGACCCTCGCGGCCTCGGTCGCGCGCCTGGGCGCGTGGTACGGAGCGGACCAGCCGGGATGAGATCTCGAGCCGACGCGGTCGCGTGGGGGGTCGCCGCGGCGCTGGTCCTGGCGGCGCTGGCGCTGACGGCGCACCGCGTGCTGTGGTCGCCGCGCGGGATCGTGCTGCTGACGGATCCTGGAGCGCCCTGGCTCCTGGTCGACGATCCGGTCGACGCCTACCCCCGTCAGTGGGGAAGAGTGCAGCCGGCGGCGACGCGATTCTCGGCCGCGTTCGACGTCGGCGACCCGTCTGCGCCGGCGCTGCTGTCTCTGCGCGCGTTCGGCGAGCCGCGCGTGTCGGTGAACGGCGTGGCCGTTGCTCTCGGCGGCGAGGAGAAGAACTGGAAGCGCCCGCGCGAGGCCGAGGTCTCGAAGCTGTTGCGGCGCGGTTCGAACCAGATCGAGGTGGAGGTCCGCAACGCGCGTGGCCCCGGCCTGCTCGCGCTCCGTCTCGACGGCGGCTCCGGCGTTCTCCTCTCGACGGCGGGGAGTGAGTGGACCGGCGCGCTGGAGGATGGCGTCGTGCGGCCAACGGTCGCCGCCGCCGAACGGCGCCACCCGAGCTCGTTGGCGTCCGAGCGGCCGTTCCGGGAGCTGGCGCGGCGCTCGGGCGTGGCGGGGCTCGCAGCGGGGGTCTCGGCGCTGGTCTTCCTGCTGCTGCGCCAGCGGCTCGGACCGGCGGGCTTGGCCCGGATCCCGGCGGCGGCGCTCGTCGCGGTCGGCTGCGCGTGGGCGTGGCTCTTCGCGAGCAAACTCGCGGGCCTCGACCTGCGGGTGGGATTCGATGCCTGGGGCGGGCATCTCGACTACCTGCGGCTGCTGCGCGCCACCGAGCGCGTTCCGGTTGCGACCGACCACTGGGCAACCTACCACCCGCCGCTTTTCTATGCGCTCACGCTGGCGATCGACTGGATCGCGGTCGCGTTCGGAGCGGCGCGCAACCATCCGCTCGCGCTGAAGGCCATTCCGCTGCTCGCCGGCTTCGGACAGGTCTGGCTCGCCGCGCGCCTCGCGCGGCGCCTGTTGCCAGCGGACCCGGGCGCGCGCGCGAGTGCGGCGCTCTTTGCGGGCTTCCTCCCGGTGAATCTCTACATCGCCGCGTACTTCTCGAACGAGGGGCTGCACGCGCTGCTCGCCGGAGCCGCGCTGGTGCTGGCCGCCGAGATCCTGTTGGGGAAGGGGGTGCCCCTCGGCCGCGCGGCGCTGCTGTCGCTGCTGCTCGGCCTCGCGCTGCTGACGAAGTTTACGGCGCTGCTGGTGGCAGGGCCGGCCTTGCTCGCGGTCGGGATCAAAGCCGCCTGGGAACGGCGCGCGCGACCGCTGGCGATCGCGTATGCGGCCGCCGCACTCGTCGTGCCACTGCTCGGTGTGGCCGGCTGGTTCTACGCCCGGAACGTCGCGCTCTACGGCCGCCCGCTGATCGGCAACTGGGATCTCCCGGGGGCCGAACGGGTCTGGTGGTCGCCGCCCGGCTTCCACACGCCCGGGTATTACCTGCAATTCGGAGAGGTCCTGGTGCATCCGTACTTCTCCGGCTTCGTATCGTTCTGGGACTCGCTCTACTCGACATTCTGGGGAGATGGCTTCCTGGCCGGGGTTGCGGCGTTGAAGTTCCGGCACGGAGCCTGGGACTACGGATTCATGGCGGCGGGCTACGTGCTCGCGCTGCCGCTGACGGCACTGCTCGTCGCCGGCTTCGGGGTGGCGCTCCGCGCGGCCTGGCGCGACCCCGATCCGGGGCGGCGCGCGGCGCTGGGCCTGTTGCTCGTGACTCCGTCCGCGCTGGGCTTCGCGCTGTTCCTTACGACGCTCGGGCTCCCGTACCACGGTTGGGCGCGGGCTCCCTACCTGCTCGCGGTCACGCCCGCACTCGCGCTCTTCTTCGCGCTCGGACTGCGCGCGCTCGATCGCGCGCTCGCGGAGCGCGGCTGGACGCCGGCGCGCGCGGGGGTCTTCGGCTGGCTCGGCGCGACGGCCTGTGTGTTCTATCTGGGCTTCGCGGCCTGAGACGGTTGCCAGAAATCGCGAGCTCGTCCGAAGGGTCGAGGGCCTGGGCGGAGGAGACACCCTCCGGCCAAGGTCCTCGCCGACGGGCGTCGCGACTCCGATCCTACTCTTCCGACGGCTGCGGAGTTTGGCCTCCGAGTGTCTCCTCCGCCCAGGCGCGGGGCTTTTCGTCACTTGTTTTCGGCAACCCTGTGAGCAGCGCTCCAAAGCCTCCGGTAGAGTGCGCGGCCATGCGCTGGATCTCGCGGAGAGCCGCCGGGAGTGTGGGGTCCGGCGCCGGACGCGATCCGTTCTGGGTGCTGCTGCTGCTGCTTCCGCCGCTGCTGCTGTTGCCGAGCCTGGACGACTCGCTGCTGTGGCAGGACGAGGCGGAGACAGCGCTGCTCGCGCGGCAGGTGCTCGTGCATGGGGTTCCCGTGGCGAGCGATGCCGGTCGCTCGCTGAGCGATCAGGTCGACCGTGCCGACGTCAGCGCGGAGGGACTCTGGGTCTGGTCCCCATGGCTTCCGCATTACGTGACGGCGGCCTCTTTTGCGCTGTTCGGGGAGTCGACCCGCAACGCGAGATTGCCGTTCGCGCTCGCCGGCTGGGCCACCGTGCTGTTGTCGTACCCGGTGTTCCGCCGTCTCACCGCCAGCCGATCGACGGCGCGACTGGCGGTGCTGCTGCTCGCGCTGGACCCCGACGCGTCGTCGATGATGCTCAAGCAGCTGCCGGCGTCGGCGGTGGAGGAGGTGACGCGGGAGCTGGCGGGGATGGCGCGGAAGGCAAGGAAGCACCCCACGAGGGAGGCGGCC
>CAYOHN010000033.1:0-20280 GCA_964403735.1 uncultured Spirochaetales bacterium
AATGGATGGCGCGCGCGACGAGATCCTTGCCGGTGCCGGTCTCCCCCTCGATCAGCACCGTGGCGTCGGTGCTCGCAACCTTCTCCATCACCTCGAAGACGCGCTGCATCGCGGCGCTCGAGCCGATCAGGCTCTCGAATGCATAGCGCCGCTCCACCTCGCGGCGCAGGTACAGATTCTCGGCGCGCAGGCGTTCGTTGGCGTCGCGCAGGGCCGCGGCGAGCTGGACGTTCTCGGTGGCGAGCCCGTAGGTCTCGAGCGCGCGCTTCACGTCGAGTCGCAGCGCGTCGGGGTCCCAGGGTTTGGCGATGTAGCGGTAGATCCGGCCCTCGTTGACCGCGCGCACGATCGACGCGAGGTCCGCATATCCGGTCAGCATCATCCGGATCGCCGTCGGATTGCGCTCGATGACCTTCTCGAGGAACTCGACGCCGGTCATGCCGGGAAGGACCTGATCCGCGATCACGAGCGCGATCGGCTCCCGGTCGAGGATCTCGAGTCCCTGCTGCCCGGTCGTCGCGGTGAACACGCGATAGTCGTCGCCGAGCGTCAGCTCGAGACTCTCGAGGATTCCCACCTCGTCGTCGACGATCAGGATCGAGTAGGGATCCGCGCCACGCTCGGGAGGCGTCGAAGGCTCGAGAGGCGCGTCACTTCGCTCGGCGGGCACGCGGAGGAGCATAACCGCGATCGCCGGCCCCCGGAGTCTCCGAAGTCGGGCTCGGGCGTCCGCGCGGCCGGCAGGCTGGGGGGTCCCGGCCTGCCGGCCAGGTGCTGCTGCTAGCGCCGCGCCCGCCCGGTGGTGCGGCGCGCGGCCGGCTTGCGCGTGGTCCGCGTCGCCTTGCGCGGCGTGGCGCGCTTCGCGCTCCCGCTTCGCTTCGCCGTGCTCGCGCGCTTGGCCGCCGTACGGCGTGCGCCCGGCTTCGCCATCCGGGTCTTCGCGACGTCGCCTTCCTTGTCGATGAAGTACAGGAAGCCGTGCTCGCGCTTCACGCCGACCTTGGTCACGACCTGCGGCTTGGCCTTCTGGGTCTTGCCGCCGCCGCGGGCCATCTTCGCGCGACTCACGTCGCCCTTCTTGTCGAGGAAATAGAGCCACCCGCGTTCACGGGTGATGCCGGTCTTTGCGATCTTCGTAGCCATGAGCGGTCTCTCTCCTATCGATTGGCTCCTTCGGTTGGATCCGAAGGAGTCGCGGTGCGTAGGCACTGGAGGAGAGGCCGCGCGCTGGGGTGTAGGAGCCGCGGCGACAGCCGGAAGTGTGCCCCCATCCCCCGTGGGTGTCAATGATTTTTCGGGGGCTTAGCGAAGGGATCTGCGACCCCGGGGCGCTATCGATCGCGCTTCAGGGCTCCCGCTCGGCGCGGTACCGGCGCGTCTTCTCCTCCGCCGCCTCGATCACGCGCGCCTCGAGGCTCACCCCTTCGAGCGCATCGATCTCCTGGATCCCCGTGGGGCTCGTGACGTTCACCTCCGTCAGCAGCCCGCCGATGACGTCGATGCCCACGAAGAACAGCCCATCGCGCAGCAGCGCCGGACGGAGGCGCTCGACGATGCGCAGATCCCGGGCGTCGAGGGGAGCCGGGAGCGCCGTGCCGCCGACGTGCAGATTCGCCCGCGTCTCGCCGGCCGCCGGCACCCGCAGCAACGCGCCGAGCACCTCGCCGTCGACGAGCAGGATGCGCTTGTCGCCCTCGCGGATCTCCGGCAGGTACTGCTGCGCCATCGCCCAACGCGTGCCGAAGCCGGTCGCCGTCTCGAGGATCGAGAACAGGTTGCAGTCGTCGTGACGCACGTGGAAGACGCCTTCGCCGCCCTTGCCGCCGAGCGGCTTGACGATCATCTCGCCGCCGCGCTTGGACAGGAAGTCCACGAGTTCGGGAATCCGGCGCGTCACGCGCGTCTCGGGCATCAGGTCCGGGAAACGCAGCGCGTACAGCTTCTCGTTGGCCCAGATCACCGTATCCGGCCGGTTCAGCACCAGGACCCGCTGACACAGCGCGAGGATCTGCGTCGCGGTGATGAAATCGACATCGACGGGGGGATCCTTGCGCTGCCAGACGACATCCAGCTCGTCGTCCAGCACGGCAGTCCGCGGGGCGCCGAGCACGGCGTGACGCCCGACCTCACGGCGCAGCTCGACCGGATGGATTCGCGCGATCGCGTGCCCCTCGTCGGCCGAGAGCGCGTCCACTCCGCAGTAGTGGACGCGATGCCCGCGCTGCTGCGCCGCGAGCATCAACGCGAAGGTGGTGTCCTTGGCGATGTCGATCGAGTCGATCGGATCCATGACGAAGAGCATCGAGAGCGGGTGGGGCGACACGCGATTGACTCCGTGGGGATGCCAAGCGGTAGCGCAGACGCCAGCGGTGCGGCTACGCGGCCTGCGTCGTCAGCGCCCGCGGTGGTTGCTAGCCTGAGCAGGCTTCCCGGGGGATGACCATGCGATTCCTGCTGCGCACCCTGCCGAGGGTCCTGATGCGAATCGCGGCCGGCCTGATCGCGCTGGCCGGCCTCGGCGTCGCGGCGGCCGCCGGCGCGGCGTTCCTGCTCTATCAGGTCATCGTGCGCGACCTGCCCGACATCGAGCGGCTCGACCACTACCGGCCGCCGCTGGCGAGCAGCGTCTTCGCCCGCGATGGCCGTCCGATCGGCGAGTTCTTCGACCAACGCCGCCGGCTCGTGCACCTCGAAGAGATTCCCCGCCACGTCGTGCTGGCCTTCGTGTCCGGCGAGGACGATGCGTTCTTCGAGCACAGCGGCGTCGACATCCGCTCGATCGCGCGAGCGGCATACGTGAACTTCACGGCTGGCGAGATCGAGCAGGGGGCGAGCACGATCACCCAGCAGCTGGTGAAGAGCCTCCTGCTGACGCCCGAGCGCCGTTACGACCGCAAGCTCAAGGAGATGATTCTCGCTCGCCGTCTCGAGCAGCACCTCAGCAAGGACGAGATCCTCACGCTGTACCTGAACCAGATCTACTTCGGTTCCGGCGCGTGGGGGATCGGAGAGGCGGCTCGTACGTACTTCGGCAAGTCGGTCGGCGAGCTCACCCTTTCCGAAGGCGCGCTGCTCGCGGGACTGCCGAAGGCGCCCTCGCGTTTCTCGCCGAACGTCGACCCCGAACGTGCCGATGAGCGACGCCGCTACGTGTTGGGCCGCATGCACGCTCTCGGTCACATCGACGACGCGACCTGGCGCGACGCGGCCGAGCATCCGCCGGCGATCACGGGGTTGCCGCACGCCGAGGATTTCGCCACCGCGGCGTGGTTCACCGAGGAAGTCCGCCGCACGCTCTTCGATCGCCTCGGCGGCGATGCCGTGCTGCGCGGCGGCCTGCACATCGAGACGACGCTCGATCTCGATCTCCAGCGGACGGGCGAGCAGGCGCTGCGCGACGGGCTCGCCGCGCTCGACCGCCGGCAGGGTTGGAAGGGACCCCTGCGTCGAGCGGGCGACGTCGAAGCCGAGGCGCGCCGGCTCGGCGACGAGAACGGTATCGCCGCCGATCCCGAGTCGGCGGGATCCGCGCTTCTGCTCGAACCCGGAAGCGTCGTCCTCGGCGTCGTCGTCGCCGTCGACGACGGCGCGAAGCGGGCGCGCGTATCCGTGGCGCCGGGCGGGTTCGGATTCGTGCACCTCGAGGACACGACGTGGGCGCGGCCGCGGAACTTCCAGCGGGTGTCGGTGCCGCGATCGCGGATCTCGCAGGTGTTCTCCGTCGGCGACGTGGCGCGGTTCCGTGTCGCCGAGTCCGCAGCGTCCGAGGGGGAGTCCGAGCCGATGCGGCTCACGCTCGAGCAGACGCCGGAGGTGGAGGGCGCGCTGTTCGCCGTCGATGTCGAGACGGAGGAAGTGATCGCCATCATCGGCGGCTACGACGCCGCGCGCAGCCACTTCGATCGCGCGGTCCAGGCGCGGCGACAGCCGGGTTCCGCGTTCAAGCCGTTCATCTATGCGGCTGGCGTGCAGCACGGGTTCACGGCGGCCACCATCGTCAACGACACACAGGTCGTCTATGTCGATCCTGTCACCGGCGAAGTCTGGAAGCCACAGAATTACGATCGCCGATTCCGGGGGCAGCTCCCGATGCGAGAGGCGCTCGCGCGCTCACTGAACAACGTCGCCGTCCGGATCCTGCTGGACGTCGGGATCCCGTCCGTGATCGACATCGTCCGGCGTTGCGGAATCCGCTCGCCGATCGATCCGTATCCGTCGCTGGCGCTCGGTACGAGTCCAGTGACGTTGCTCGATCTGACGTCCGCGTACGCAGTGTTCGCCGCCGGCGGCCAGCGCGTCGAGCCGATCTTCATCCGCCGCGTCGTCGACCGCGACGGCCAGGTCCTGCTCGAGAACGTGCCGCTCGAATCGCCGCCGGCCCCGGGCAGCACGCCGCCGCCGCCCGATGCGGAGCAGCAGGTACTCGAGCCTGCGCACGCATTCCTCGTGACGGACCTGCTGCGGGCGCCGGTAGAGCATCCAGGCGGAACGGCGGGCCGGGCGCGTGTGCTCGGCCGTCCGCTGGCCGGCAAGACCGGAACGACGAACGACCAGGGCGACGCCTGGTTCGTCGGCTATTCCGCGGACGTCGCGGCCGGCGTCTGGGTCGGCTTCGACGAGCGGCAGGTCCTCGGCGCAAAGGAAACCGGGGGCCGTGCGGCGCTGCCGGTCTGGATCGAGTTCATGAAGGCGGCGCATGCGGAGCGGCCGGTCCGGGACTTCCCGGTCCCGGAGGGCGTCTCGTACGCGCGCGTCGATCCGGCCACCGGCAAGCTGGCCGCCGACAATGCCGGCGCCTTCCAGCCGTTCCTCGCCGGCAGCGAGCCCCAGGAGGCCGCCAGCGATGCAGCGGCCGCCGAGCAATCGCGGCGCATGCTGCGGATGGACTTCTGACGCCATGGAGTACGAGCTGCCGGATCTTCGCCCCTCCCCGCCCGTACGCGACGCCGCCAAGCGTCGCCGAACTGCCGCCGGTTCCTCTCCAGCACAAATCGACACCCAATTGAGGCGCCTCCATCAGCTCGCCGGTGTCGGCCGCGTGGCGGCCGAGACGGCCCACGAGGTGCGCAATGCCCTCACCGCGGTGAAGACCCTTCTCCAACTGCTGCCGACGCGTGGCGATGATCCGGAACTCCGCGGCCCGTTCCTGGCGCTCGCCAACGAGGAAGTGGAACGCACCGAGCACTTGCTCGATGCGTTGCTCGCACAGGCGCGCGGAGAACCGCGCGATGCGTCCGCGAAGGCCGGCCGCCGCTGCGAGCCGGGAACCGCAGTGCACGGTGTCGCACAATTGGTGGCACGCCGGGCCTCGGAACGCGGCGCTCGCATCACCGTCGAGCTCGGCCCGGAGCTCCCGGCCGTCGCGATCGCGGGAGACGCCCTCCGGCAGGTGCTGCTGAATCTCGCGCTCAATGCGCTGGAAGCGAACGCGCCGGGCGGCGACGTCCGACTCAGTGCGCTCCGGATCGATGCTGCCGGCGCGGGCGCAGCCGCCGTAGAGCTGTCCGTCGAGGATCGCGGTCCGGGCGTGCCGCCGGCGCTGCGCAGCCGCGTGTTCGAGCCGTGGTTCTCGAGCGACGGGGAGCGACCCGGGGGTCTCGGTCTCGCGATCGCGCGGAATTTCGTCGAGGCCGCGCACGGCTCGATCGCGATCGAAGATCGCCCCGGCGGCGGCGCCCGGATCCGGGTCCGGATCCCGGCGTGCGCAGAGCCCTGCGCCGGGGCGACGGGAGCTTCGCAGCGGGCCTGCCCAGTGGATTCCTGAAAGGGTGCCACTCCCGCCCGTCGGCGCCCGGCACCAAGGTGCACAAGCCGACCTCCGGCCGAAGGCCGGTTCGGGCGGCGCCTCCGCAACGGCCTCGGGCTCGTCCGTCTGCAGCGTTGGGCCTGCGGCGATGCGAATCACGTCACCGGAGCTCGCCCCATCGACAGCCGCCAGTAATCGCGGGACGAGGGGCGCGAGATCGTCGATGTCATTGCTTCGAGCCGCCAGAACGACGAGAGCGAGAGCTTTCTCGATGACTCGCTCGGCGGAGAGACGCAACTTTGCCCGGGGCGACCTACCGGAAGGCGTCGGGCCCGGCCGCCGAGCACCGGGGCGTCTCATAGGCGCGCGACCTGGAGACCTGGGTGGCCGCCACTCGGGAAGAACTCTTCGCGCCGGGAGCGGCGCTGCGCGCTCGGCCGACGGCTGACCCTCGAGCCAAAGATCTGACCCGCGGACTCAATAAATGTATAGATATTTTATTGACAAATGATTAGCATCCTCTACTCCTTTGATCGGACGAGATTTCGATCGAACCAAGGAGAAAAGCTCGTGAACGAGTCCAATCGAGAGAATCCGGCTCTCGGCCTGGGAACGCTGGCGCGGCGTGAGGCCTCGTCTGACATCGCGTTGTCCAGATCGCTGTTCTTCGCCGCCGCGGGGCTCTCGCTCGCGCTCTCCGTCTACCTGTTCTTCACCGGGCAGCGCGAGGAAGGGATCTTCGTCGGGCTCTGGGTCCCGTCGATCCTGTCGGCCGGCACCCTGGTACTCCAGGGAGGCCGCCATGAGTGACGAGACCCTGCTCCTGTTCGGCTGCACCGTATCGTTCATCGCGCTCGCCGGCGCCTACGTCGGGCTGCGGTACCGCTTCCTGGACCGCGAAGGCGATCCGAAGCTGGCCGACGATCCCACACCGAGGCCGACGGGGAAGCCCGTGCCGGTGCCAGTGCGCGTCGCTCCGCAGCGCGCGCGCACACGCGCCCGGCGCTGACGCCGGCCGCGGCGAGAGAAGCAGACCCGGTGGCCACGACGGGGAGCGATGCCGGCGTCGCACTCGTTCAAGGCGCGAGCCGCGGGCTCGGACTCGCGCTCGTCGGGCGCTTGCTGACTCGCGAGCATCTGAGCGTCGTGGCCACCGCGAGGGACCCCGCCGGCAGCGCGGGACTCGCGGCGCTGAAAGATCGATACGGTACGCGCTTGCTCTGCGCAGCCCTCGACGTCGACGACGAGGCGTCGGTCGCGGCCGCCGCCACGAGCGTCGCGACCGTCCAACCCCGCCTCCACCTGCTCGTCAACTGCGCCGGGCTGCTGCACGACACCGGAATGCGTCCCGAGAAACAGCTCGAGGATGCCGACCCCGAGCGCCTGCGCCGGCTCTTCGATGTGAACGCGATCGGTCCGCTGCTGGTCGCCCGGCACTTCCTGCCGCTGCTCCGACACGACGAGCGGGCTGTACTCGCCAACGTGTCGGCCCGGGTGGGCAGCATCGGCGACAACCGTCTCGGCGGCTGGTACGGCTACCGGGCGTCGAAGGCGGCCCAGAACATGTTCACGCGCACGCTCGCGATCGAGCTGCGCCGGCGCGCGCCGCGCGTGGTGTGCGTCGCGCTGCACCCCGGCACCGTCGAGACGGAACTCTCGGCGCCGTTCCGGGGCGGCGTCCCGCCCGAGCGGCGATTCTCGCCGGACCGGGCCGCCGAGCAGCTCCTCGACGTCATCGACTCGCTCGGCCCGGACGACAGCGGGCGCTTTCTCGACTGGGCGCGGAAGCCGGTCGGTTGGTAACTACGCCTTGCACTACTTCCTCGCGGGCCCGCGCACGATGGCTCGCAACTCGTTCGAGTCGATCCGCTCCTACCCGAACCCGAACCCGAACCCGAACCCGAACGCGGGAAGCCGCATGGCGCGGTGGGAAGCTCACACTCCTCGATCGCAGCCTCGAATCAGCGCCCGCCCGGTCGTGTCGCGGCGGAGCCCCTACACAGGACGACGGAATCACGAGAATGTACACGTCCGCTCCGCAGCAACAGGGATATCTCTCCCCCTTGCTGGTGCGACGCCTGTGCGATGCAGCCCGTCTCCAGGGAGATTTCTTTCCTGGCGAGTGCCTTGGAGGTGCCGCTCGCGCGTGCCGAGTTCAGCTCCGCGTCGTCACGTGGCCGTGATCGTCGCAATGGGGCCCGTGCGGATGATGGAGATGGCCCTCGACGAGATAATCCGTATGGCCCATGTGCGGTACGGCCTCGTGGCCACAGCTGTCCCCGTGGACGTGATTCCGGTCGTGACCGGAGCAAGCGTGTTCAGGCGTGCAGACATCCGGATTTGCCTCCCCGGCAGCGAGCTGACATTCGTCGACGTGCCCGTCGTGCACCCGGTGCAGATGGCCATCGTGGACATAGTCGACGTGGCCGTCGTGCTCCAGAGCCGTGTGGCCGCAGGCAGCGCCGTGGGCATGATCGTGTTTCTCGTGGATCTCGTGGGTTCCCAAGCTCTGTCCTCCTCATCACGTGGGATCACCGCGGCAGGACGCCGGACCGTTGCGACCGTTGCGCTTCGAGGCTCCAGTCCCTGGCGGGCTCGCCAGACGCTTCATGGAACTCGCTCGCTTCGGCCGGCACCCCTTCCTCTGTGGATGCTAGCCCAAGAGTCCGAAAGGGGATCCGAACGCGGGACGGGCACGTCGCGGCGCTTGTGAACGTTCGCCGATCCCTCCGCAACGGCGGGCACTTACGGACGGAGCCCGACTCGTGGAGGTCTCGCAGCGAAGCCCGTCGTCGCGACGCGGGAACCGTTTCGTCGCCCGGCCCGTTCTCAGGCCCGGTTCCGGTACAGCTCCTCGTTCACCGCGGTGACCATCGTCGTCTCGTTCAGGCGTCCGCCGAGGAAGGCGTTGACGATCCGCGCGGTGTCGGCCGGGCGTTCGACGGTGGCGCGGTAGTCGGCCTCGATCATCTCCATGAACGGCTGCTTCCGCGCGTAGAGGCGCGCGGCGACGATGTCGTTGCGGTAGGCCTCTTTCATCGCGTCGAGCGACCCGCCGGGCGATGGGTTGCCGAGGCGGTCGAGCATCTTGTCCTGGCTCTGCAGCACTTCGTCGAGGTGCCGGCGCATGTAGACGATGCGGTACGCGTTGTCGTCGGGAAGGTGGCGCAGCAGGAACGAGATGACCTTCAGCGCGTGGCCGCGCGCTTCGCGCACCCAGCGCTTGTCCGGATCCTTCTCCAGGTCCTTCACGCGCTCGAACTCGTAGTAGCCGACGGGGTTGTCGATGTCGGCGGTGCGCTCGCCGTCGGTGAACGGAGCGATGCCGCCGGCCTCGAGCATGCGCATCATCATCGAGGTGCCGGATCGGGGCAGGCCGGAGACGATGTAGACCGGGGTCCCATAGCGGCGCTGCTGGAGCCAGTTGCGGATGGGGTTGGAGCCGGCCAAGAGCATCTCTCCGAGCGCTAGAGGGTGACTCCGAAGAGCCCTTTTAGCGAGAATCCGGCGAGCAGTGAGACGCCGAAGAAGGTCGCGAGGATCCCGACCTCGCCACCCGGTAGGATGCCGAGATCGCGCGCCGGATAGACGAAGGCGATCGTCTCCACAGCGGAACTCGCGGGCAGCGCCGGTTCGCCGGGATAGAGCAGGGCGTCCCAGGTGCTCGTGCGCTTCACGGGCACCTTGCGCGCCTCGCCGCCGACGGCCCAGCCCTTCGTCAGCGTCTCGTCGCCGATCACCAGCGTGAGTATGTGGTCGCCGGGGGCCTCGGCGCGCAGGCGCCAGAAGCTCTCACCGTCCGCGGTCCGGACCGGCGGCGCGTCGAGCGAAACGCCGTCCGGCAGCTCGAGTCGCACGTCCCGCGGCGCGATGTCGGTCTGCCGGTCGAGTCGCACCGAGAGCAGCTCGACCGACCCGACGGGAACCGGAGCAAAGCCGTAGTGCGCCACGAGCTGGACGAGGATCGCGAGCATCGGCACGAGCAGCACGGCGAGCGGGATCAGGTTGTGGCCGACGTAGATACCGTTGCGGAAGAAGATCTTGCCAGTGGACCGGAGCACCATCAGCGGGTCGTGTCGGAACAGCCGGATCTCGTACAGATGGGCCGCGATGCGATGTTTCGCGCGCTGGATCCCCGCCTGGTTGCTCAGGCGCTTGTAGACCCACAGCGCCAGCACACCGGCGAGCACCGGCCACAGCAGCAGGTCGAACCAGGCCGTGTCGTGTCCGAACGGAGCCAGCAGCGCGTCGAAGATCGCGCTCGTCAGAGCGTTCCAGGTCGTCATGCGTCAGCTGATGTAGCCGAGACCTTTGAGGCGCTCGCGCATGTCCTTGTCGTCCTTGGCATCCTCGAAATGGAGCATCTCCTTCTCGAGGATGTGCGCGACGAACTCGTCGACGGTCGCGTAGCCGGCCACGTCGGCGACTTTGCGGAGCTTGTCGACGAGGTCGCGGTCGACCTTCACCTTGACGGTCTTTCCACCGAACATGGGATCCTTTCCTTCAGCCGCCCGAGCCGCTGGCGCCCGGGGAAGTCGGGAGCCGGGCCTCCTGCCCGGCGTTCAGGAACGACGCGCCCACCATGCCCTGCGCAGGCGGCAGTCCGTAGTGATCGAGGATCGAGACCGTCACGTCAGTGAGGTCGTAGTCACCGTCGGCGATCGGGCCGTTCACGAGCAGGATGCCCGGGACCAGACGCGGATCGATCAGGTGGCTTCCGGACCAGCGCGACGTGTTGTCGTCGAGAACGACGTCGGTGATCTCGCCGAGCGTGGACGGATCCGAATTCGCGTAGGGCTGGTTGTAGCCGACGACGAGATCCGGCGCCTCGCCGACGCGCTCGCCGTGGAACACCTCCGCGGCCGGGTACGCGCGCAACACCACGGGCTCGCCGTTCTGTGGGTCGCGCTCGGCTTCGAGCGCAGTCGCGATCTCCCGAAGCAGCGCGTCGGCATCCTCGAGTCCGACGCTGCCCTGGGACTCGCGACCGACGAGGTTCAGGTAGAGCCCGTTGAAGCCGAGTCCGTAGGCGCGCGAACGCGACCAGTCGACGTCCTCCAGCCCCACGCGCCCGGTCCGCTTGCCGTCCTTCAACACCAGGTAGCCGTGCTCGCGGAGCCATGCGTTCAGATGGAACCTTCGGGTGTACGGCTGGAACCCGTGATCGCTCATCACGACGAGCCGCGTGCCTTTGGGGAGCCGCTCCCGCACGCGGCCCAGCACCGCGTCGACGTCCTCGTAGAAGCCCTCGATGTCATGGGCGTGATCGGCGGCGAGCTCCGGATCGCGCGCGGGGTGATCGAGACCGGGGTACTTGGGATCGGCGTGGCGCCAGAGCATGTGGCACTGCAGGTCGATGTCCGAGAGATAGACGAAGGTCGCGTCGCCCGGGTCGAAGCGATCGAGCGCCAGCTCGAGCATGGCGCGCGAGTCCTGCTGGACCAGCGCCACCTGGCGCACGTAGTCGGCGTCGCTGAAGACGCCGTCGCGGAGCGCCGAGGTCTCCTCCGGCATGCCGACGGTGTAGAACTGTCCCAATGCCGTGTAGAGCGGATCGACCCAGTCCGAGGGACTCGTGAACGTCTGCGGCGGGCTCTCCGCCGAGAAGTTCACGGCGGATGCGTAGAGCTTGAACTCCGGCCGGAGTTCCATCGCGAGCAGCCGCACCGCGCCGTGCAACGGCATCAGTCCCCACGGAAGCGCGTCGAAGCGCAGCTGGATCCACTCGGACCATTCGCCTTCGCGCAGCAGCAGGGTCTCCGCGCCGACCTTCACGACGGCGGTGTCGAACTCGGGATCGCGGTGCACGGTCACGCGCGTCGTCAGATAGTCGCCGGGTCCGGGGATTTCGCCGGGCCGCAGCCGGAACAGGTCCGGCGGGCCCTTGATCGTCGCTTCGAGCGTGTCCGGGGTGCCGTCGAGATCGAAGTCCTGGACGCTCACGAGCTGGATGTCGCCCTTCGGGTCGTCGGCCTCGACGGGTCGATCCGAGATCAGCGTGTAGGTGCCGTAGCCGCCGCGCATGTCGACGGTGCCCATGCCGGACAGCACCTTCGCCGGACTCTCGGGCACCGGATAGTTGCCGGGAATCCGGTACACCTCGGTGTCGATGCCGTGCGCAACCAGCAGATCCCACCACGGCGTCCCGCTCCGGTTGTTGACGACCTCGGGAGCCGAGAGCGGGATCACCCAGCCGAAGAACTCGAGCGCGCTGCCGGAATCCTCGACCGGCGGCGTCGCGGACGAGATCGGGAGGTAGGTGGCGGGATCGCGATGGACGAAGTCGAAGATGCCGTGGCCGCCGGGGTCTCGGCCCGTCACGAAGTTGGACCACGCCACGGGGCTCTGCGGCGGGTTCGACGTGCCGAGGCGCCGATAGCTGCCGGTTTCGGCGAGCGCCGCGAAGTGGGGCATCCGCCCCTGCTGCATCAGGCGGTCGAGGATCACCGGATCGACGCCATCGATCCCGAGGACGAAGACGCCCGGGCGATCCGGCGCCGCGCGCTCGGGCTCGGAGCCACACGCCAGCAGGACGACACCGAGCGACACGAGGATCGCCGCTCTCCGCCTCACGCCGCGTCCCGTTCGCGATCGATGCGGGCGCCCGGCGCCGCTCCCGACTGATCGAGGCGCTTCGGATCGAAGCTGCCCCCGACCTTCGCGTCGGGGGCGAAGATCATCTCGCCCTGCATGTAGCGGGCGCGCTTCTGACCGAAGAGCTCGATGACGCTCAGCGGGATGTCGAGGAGCCGCGGGCGCTCCGTCGCGATGCGGCGATTGCAGAAGAATACGCCCGGCACGATGTCGGGATCGACACAGTGGTCGCCGGACCAGCTCCGCGTGTTGTCGCTGAACACACTCGTCGTGACGGACCCGGTCGCGCACTCCCAGGAGTTCCGATAGCCGCCCTCGTAGCCGATCAGCAGATCGGGTGCGTCGAGCCGGTACGGGCCGTCGAAGGTCTCGCTGGTCGCTCGCACCTTGCGAATGGCGCGCACACCCGTCTGGGGATCCACGAGCGCCTCGAGCTTCTCCGAGAGTTCCGACACCAGCGTCCGGTACTCCTCGCCTTCCTCTACGACGCCGCTGGCCTCGCGGCCCTTGCGGTTGATGAACATGCCCGTGAGACCGAGCGCGAACGCGCGCGTCCGAGACCAGTCCACGTGCTCGAACCAGTCGCCGCTCGTCTCGTGGCCGGGCTGCAGGGCCAGGTAGCCGTTGTCCCGGAGCCACGTGTTCAGGTTCACGCCGCGGCGGAAGTTCGTGAAGCCGTGATCGCTGATCACCATGAACACCGTATCCTCGCGCTCGACGTCGCTCCAGACCTTCCCGAGCAGCGCGTCGGCGCGCTCGTAGATCCGTGGGATCGCGTCGACCCACTCCGTCGTGTCCTTGCCGGCATTCGCCGGATGGGTCGGGTCGAGGTAGCGGTAGAACATGTGCTGCACGCGGTCGGTGGTATCGAAGACCGTCGTGACGAGACCCTTCTTCGTCTGCGCGAGCGCGTCGAGGAACATGCGCTCGCGCTCGTCGTAGATCGCCATCGCCTGCTCGAAGAAGGCCTTCTCGTCGATCACACGCTCGTTGAGCGCCCAGGTGTCCTCCGCGAGGCCGAGCGTCGCGAACGGCCCTTGCATCTTCGCGAGGTACACCGAGTAGATCTGGGGGTGGCTGATCGGCATCGCCGGGTGTTCCGGATCGATGTGGATCGGCGTCATGTAGAGCTCGACCTCGGGCTCGATGGATTTCAGGTAGAAGCGCGCGATGCCGTGGACCTTGATCCGCAGGCCCGGCCGGAAGACCAGTTGCACCCACGGCGAGTACGTCTCGAGCGGCAGGTCGAAGGGCTCGCTGCCGTCGATCTCGATGCGGGCGCCCCGGCGGTCGGCGGGGAGCTCGATCGTCATCGGCAGCGTCATGCGGCCGCCCGCGCGCAGCAGGCTGTTGTCCGGCCCGACGATGCGGGTCCGCATCCGGTTCCCTTGCCGGCGCAGCACCGTCTGTTCGCCGCCGGTCTTGACGGCATGGCCGTGCTCGTCCTGCTCGGTGCTGTAGAAGCTGAAAGTGCCCTGACTGCCGCGCAGGTCCGGCACGCACATCCCGCTCAGCAGCAGCCCTCGGAACGGCACCGGCGGGAACGTGATCGGAACGCGCTGAATGATGCTGAAGATGTGGCGGTCGCCGAGCAGCTTCCAGAACGCCTGCGACTTCTGGAGCAGCTTGATGCGCGGCTTCTCGAGCGGAACCACGAAGCGCCCGATGTTCATCACCTTCTTGGCCGCGCGGATGTCGGTCGACGAGAGCATCGGCCCGTAGGTGCAGGGATCCCGGGTCAGGAAGTCGTAGATCGCGTGCCGGCTCGCATCGACGCCGGTGGCGAACGTGGACCACGCGACCGGTGAGATCGACGGGTTCGCGGTGTCGAGCGGCCGGAAGACGCCCTTCTCGGCGAGCTTCTGGAGGTTCGGCAGCCGGCCCTCGCGCATCAGCCGGAGCGTCATGCCGGGGTCGAGGCCGTCGAGCCCGAGCACGACGACCCGGGTGGCGGCCGCGCCCTTGTACGGGTTGCCGATCCGGATCAGCCGATACAGCAACGTGAACGGCCACGTCAGCAGGATCACGAAGACGAGCAGCAGCGTGCTCAGCAGCACCAGCGTCGCCCCGACGAAGGCGAAGCCCGCTCCGGGGCCGATGTAGGCGTCCGCCGGGGGCGCGACGAGCAGCAGCCAGGCGCCGGCCGCGAGCCCGAGCCCGGCCGCGATCAGCAGGCGGCGGGGCAGCGGCGTTCGGCGGCTGTGCGGGGAATCAGGGACCATCCGTCCTCCTGGGGCCAACGGAACCCATTACCATAGCGTCCATCGGACGGGCGCGGGGTTCGCGGGATGACAGGACCGGTGCCCTGGGGTACTCCCCCCGGCCCCACCGCGACGCTGGAGGCTCCATCATGTCCCGCTTGGCCATCCTGGCTCCTGTTCTTTTTATCGCACTCGGGCTCCTCGCCTGTAGCGGCGGCCCGGAGGACCAGCTCGAGGCCGCCCGCCAGCACCTGGCGGCCGGGTCCTACGCCGAGGCGGCCGCGGCCGCGAACGCGGGTCTGGCTGCCGGTGCGGAGGGGCCGCTCGCCTGGCGCCTCGAGCTCATCGCCCTCGAGGGCGAGGCGCGCACCGCACAGACGGCCGCCGTGCAAGCGCGGCTCGAGCGGCTCGCCGGATCCCACGCCGCGCAGGTCGCAGGCTCGCTCTACGTGCAGACGGCGGGGCAGGTGAAGGAAGCCGGCGACGCCGAGGGCGCGATCGGCGTGCTGGACGCCGGCGCCCAGCGCTTCCCCGAGGATCCGGACATCGCGCAGGCCATCGAACGCCTGAAGGCCACCGGCACGTCGGACGAGATCGAGCGGCTGCGTTCGCTCGGCTACGTGGAGTGAGATGGGCGCCAGGCTCGCGTCAGACGCCGCCGCCTTTCGCCTCGAGCCAGCGCGTGACCTCCGCGGTCAACTGCGCGAGCCCGGCGGCGAAGAAGTGATCGGCTTCCGCGAGCGGCACGAAACGCGCGTGCGGCGTGGACGCCGCGAGTTCGGCGAGGACGTCGGCGGGCGCCAGCGTGTCGCGCTCGCCGGTGAGGATCAGGACCTCGCGGTCGCCGCTGCCGAGCGCGGCGGCGTCGAGCAACGATGGAGGCGGCGCGACCAACAGCAGCCGCGTGATGCGCGGCTGTTCGACTGCGGCCCGCAATGCCGCGCCGGCGCCGAACGAGTAGCCCGCGGCGACGAGCGGGCCGCTCACCGTGCGTGCCATCTGGAGCCGCGCCGCGCCGAAGTCCTCGGCGCCGACCGCGAGATCTCCGCTCGGCGCCCCGGTGCTGGCGCCCACGCCGCGCCAGTTGAAGCGGAGCGACGCGATGCCGGTCTTCGTGCACGCCCACGCCAGCTCCGACACCACGGGCGAATCCATGCTCCCGCCGTAGAGCGGATGCGGCGGCGCGATCACGGCGCCGCCGCTGGAGGGAGTCTCCCCGGCGATGAACAAGCCCTCGAGCGCCTCGCCGCGCTCGCCGGCCTCGCCGAGCCACGGAATCGTGGTGCCTTTCTCTTCCCGCTTCGCCATCTCGTCTCCTGCTACGCTGCGCGCTGCATTCTCGCGATCCCTTCGAGCTTCTGATCACTACGATCCTGTCGGCGCAGTGTACCGACGAGAAAGTGAACGAGATCACGCCAGCGCCATCCGCCCGCTACCCGACGGCCGTCGCGCCCGGAGCCCGCACCGATGAGCAAGCGTCTCACCTACCAGGGTCGATCGATCGCCGTGTGGGCGGAGGAGGTCGAGCTTCCGAACGGCGCGCTCGCCACGCTCGACATCGTCCGCCATCCCGGGGCGTCTTGCGTGGTGCCGTTCGAGGGTGAGAACGAGGTGCTGCTGATCCGCCAGTACCGGCATGCGGCGGGCGGCACGATCTGGGAGGTCCCGGCCGGCAAGCTCGAAGGGGACACCCCCGAGGAGTGCGCCGCCAAGGAACTCGAGGAGGAGGCCGGTCGCCGCGCCGGACGACTCGAACGACTCGGCGAGATCTGGACCACGCCCGGCTTCACCGACGAGCGGATCCACCTGTTCGCCGCGTTCGATCTGACCGAAGTCCCTCCTGCGCGCGAGGAGCACGAGGTCATCGAAGTCGTGCCGATGCCGCTCGCCGATGCGCTCGGCCTCGTCTGGAGCGGTGAGCTCACCGACGCGAAGAGCGCCCTCGCGCTGATCCACGCGGCCCGACGGCTCGGGCGACTGCGCTGAGCGACATGCCGGATCTCGGCGTCGCGCTCGTGTGGCACGGCTTCGCGTGGGAAGACCTGCTCGCGTTGGTGCGCCGGGCGGAGGCCCTCGGCTACCGGACCGTCTGGGTCGATGGCGACGTCTCGATGCTGCCCTCGCGCGGCGAGGGCGAGGTTCTCGACGGCTGGACCGTGACGACGGCGCTGCTCGCGGCGACCGAGCGTATCGAGATCGGCTCGATCCGCCTCGTCCACCACTGGAACGCCGCGAAGCTCGCCCAGGCGGTCGCGACGGCCGAACGGATTGCGCCGGGCCGCCTGCGTTGCCTCCTCTCGATCGGAGGCCATCGCCGCGATACCGCGTTCGGGCTTTCGTATCCGCCGCCGGCCGAGCGCATCGCCTGGCTCGAAGAGATGCTGGTCGCCCTGCGCCGGCTGTGGGCGGGCGAGACGGTGACGACCGCCGGCCGCTACGTCCGTCTCGACGGCGCCCGCGTGCGCCCGCTGCCGCGCGGCGGGCACATGCCGATGGAGGTCGCCGGCCGCGGCCCGCGCTTGCTCACCGCGCTGGCCGCCCATGCGGATCGCTGGGACGTGAACCTGCCGCCGATCGCGGCGCGGGTGCATGACGCAGCGCAGCGTCTGGCTGCGGCGTGTCATGCACGCGGCCGGGATCCCGCCGAGGTCGGACGCTCGATGTGGATCTTCACCCGGGCAGGCGGCGATCCCGAGGACCCGGCCGTTCGCGCGGCTTTCCGGCGCTGGAACCCGTGGTTCGACTGGATTCCGGATCGAGAGCTGCCGGAGTCGATTCTCGCCGGTTCCGTGTCGGTGTGCCGCGCGCGCCTGGCCGCGATCCGGCGCGAACTCGGCATCGACCTGCCGGTTCTCGACCTCTCCGGGCTCGATCGCGACGCGTCGGAGCGCGTCATGATCGAACTGGCCGGAGCCTGAGTATCCCTCGTCGGACCGGGCGGCTTCGCGATGCACCGGCCGGCCGGCCGGACGGCCCGCATTGACCCTGCTGTCACGGCCACTTACGCTAATTGCCATCGCGGGTGCCCGCGCCCGGCCCGCATCGTAGAGACAGCCGCTGACCGCCTGTTCGAGTTGGCATGCTCGAGCGGGCGGCAGAGCATCGACCATTGAGTCGATCGACCATTGAGTCGGCCATTCAGTCGAAGCGAGGATCATTTTGTACGGACGCGGATCCTCTCCGATGGGCATGGGTTTCGGTCCGCCCGTCACGCCGCCGGTCATCAAGCAATTGTTGATCGCGAACGCGGCGGTGTTCGTCGCGCAGTACGCCGGCATGATCCCGATGCGCGCGCTGGCCGCGTCGCCGGCGGACTTCTGGACGCAGGGGTTCATCTGGCAGCCGTTCACGTACATGTGGTTGCATGGAGGGCTTGGCCACGTCGCGATGAACATGTTTGCGCTGTGGATGTTCGGATCCCAGCTCGCGATGGTCTGGGGCGCCCAGCGCTTCCTCCGGTTCTACTTGATCTGCGGTGTCGGCGCGGGTCTGCTGATCGTGACGTACCCGTGGATTCCGGTGTTGATGGGCGCGCGCGATCCGATGAGTCTGATGATGCCGACGCTCGGAGCGTCCGGCGCCGTTTACGGCGTGCTGCTCGCGTACTCGCTCACATGGCCGGATCGAACGATCATGTTCATCTTCCCGCCGGTCGCGTTCCGCGCCATCTGGCTGATCCCGATCCTGTTCTTTCTCGGGATCTATTTCGGCCCGTCGAACGTCAGCCACGTCGGCCATCTCGGCGGCGTGTTGGTCGGCTGGTTGCTCCTGCGCAGCCAGGGCGAGACGGGGACGCTGCTGTCGCTCGAACAGGTGAAGTTCAAGATCCGGCGTTGGCGAATGCGGCGCCGCTTGCGCGCCGTGCAGCAGGAAGAGTGGCGCGACCGCAAACGGGACGACGACCGCCGCGGCCCGTGGCTGCACTGAGGCGATACGATGATCGATCCCCCCCTCACCGACTTCCGCGTCACGCCTGGACTCGATGCCGAGATCCGGCGGGCAGCGGAGATGTTGATCGGCGCGCGCCATCCGGTGGCGCTCACCGGGGCGGGCCTCTCGGTCGAGAGCGGGATCCCGCCGTTCCGAGGCCCGGGCGGGATCTGGACGAAATACGGCGAGCCGCCGATGGACGGCTACCAGCGCTTCCTGCGCGATCCGGCGGCCGCGTGGCGCGACCGCTTGTCCCCGCGCGAAGACTGGGCGCGCGTGCTGCACGATGCCGTTCGCGCCGCGAAGCCCAATGCAGGCCACCAGGCGCTCGCCGAGCTGGCGCGCCGCGGCATCCTCCGCGCGCTGATCACGCAGAACATCGATGGGCTCCATCAACGAGCCGGCCACGAGGACGCGCTCGAGATCCACGGCAATCACCGACTGTTGCGCTGCATCGGGTGCCACGTGCGCTTCGAGCCGGATGCCATCGACATCGATCCGGCGCAGCTTCCGCCGTGCTGCCCGCACTGCGGTGACATCGTGAAGGGCGACATCGTCGTCTTCGGCGAGCCAATTCCGGCCGATGTGCTGCGCGCGTGCTTCCGCGCCGTGGAGGCGGCGGACTGCATGCTGGTGGCGGGAACGTCGGCCACGGTGTACCCGGCCGCCGAGTTCCCGATCGACGTGCTGCGCGGCGGCGGAGTCGTCATCGAGATCAACCCGGGGGAGAGCGAGCTCTCCGCCATCGCGACGATTTCGCTGCGCGGGCCGGGCGGGCCGGTGCTCTCGCGCCTGCTCGATCACACGGCGGCGCTCGCGGCTCGGGGGGCGGCATGAGGAGCCGCGCTGGCGATCACGACTGGACGGGTCGCGGAGCGGAGCACGCGGGCCCGTGCGGCGAGGGCTGCGCGCACGGGGCCAGCCGTCGTTTCGGCGGCTTCCTGCGCTCGCTGCTGTCGGGCATCCCGTGGAGCGAGCGCGTCGAAGTGCTCGAGACGATGACGCTACCCGCGCCGCGCTCGGGCGCCTTGCGCCTCGACAACGCCAACGGCATGACCCGGATTCTCGGCGAAGATCGCGGCGACGTCGAAGTCCGGATGCAGAAGGTCGCGCGCGCCGAGAGCACCGCCGCGGCGGAGAGCATGGCGCGCGACATCCGCTTGGCGCGCTCGGACACCGATTTCGGCACCGAGCTGGAGGTCGAGGTGCCGCGGCGCTGGAATCGGCGCGGGCACGTCAACCTCGAGCTGCGCGTTCCGTGCGGAACGCGGATCGACGTGAATGCGTCGAACGGCAAGGTCTGCATCGCGGGCTTGCAGGGCGGTGTTCGCGTGCGCTCGAGCAACGTCGCGGTGCGCGTCGAGGAGGTCGCCGGCGACGTCGAGGTCCAGGCCTCGAACGCCCGCGTGTGCTGCGCCGGCGTGATCGGGAAGCTGGTGGCGCGCACCAGCAATGGCAAGATCGAGGTGGAACGACACCGCGGAGCGCTGGATGCGTCGTCGTCGAACGGACTGATCCATGCCACGGTCGACGAACTGAGCGGTCCCGTCGTGCTGGCCACCAGCAACGGCCGGATCGCCCTCACGCTCCCGGAGCCCGTCGATGCCGATGTGGACCTGCGCGTCGACAACGGCGTGATCCGCAATCAGCGTTCATTGGGGCATTGCTCCCGCTCGAGCAGCGGCCGCCTGACCGGGACGCTCGGCCACGGCGGTACCTCGATCAAGATCCGCACCTCGAACGGCTCGATCTCCCTGCGCTGATCCGCGTCAAGAAAGGGGCCGGGTTCGTTTCGTCAACTTTTGCCCC
>CAYOHN010000034.1:0-12405 GCA_964403735.1 uncultured Spirochaetales bacterium
CTCGCGCTCGCCGGGCTGCGGCGGCGTCGTTCGGCGATACCCTGCGCGCCGTGTCCGACGTGCCGCCGCCGACCTTTGGGCGCGATCCGTTCGAGCCCGCCACTCTCGGACCGCTGCGACTGCGCAACCGGATCGTCGAGGCCGCCACGTTCGAGGGCATGACGCGCGGCGGGCTCGTCTCGGACGCGCTCATCGAATACGTCGCGCGCCCGGCTCGCGGCGGCGTCGGCATGACGACGATGGAGCGCGGCGGCACGCGCTGCGTGCTGCGCGACGCCGCGGCGTAGCCCTTGCGGCCGCTCCGCCGTCCGGGGTCGGCCTCCGAGCGCGCCAGCCTCCAGCCTCGAGACACCCGCCCAGCTTGCGCAGTTTGCGGATCGGATCGTGATTCGGGTCATCGGGGACCCGGCCTGGCCGAACCCCGTCCGTCCCTTCATAATGTGGCCACCAAGATGATCACAAAGAGGAAGGCCGTGCCTCGCGACGCTTCGCGATCCGTCGGCATCCGCGAGCTCAAACAGGACGCAAGTCGAATCATCCGCCGCGTTCGCGAGACGGGTGAGGAAGTGGCGGTCACGGTGCGCGGCGAGGTGGTCGCCGTGTTGGTTCCGGTGGCGGCGCCGCGGCGCAAGAAGGCACGTTCGCCCTGGACGACGATCGACGCGCTGGCCCGTGAGATCGGCCGACGTTGGCCCAAGGATGTGACGGCGAGCGACGCAGTTCGGGAACAACGGCGCTGAACGTCGTCGACGCGAGCGGTTGGGTGTCGCTCTCGTGTCCTGGGATCGCGAGCAAATCGAACGGGCTCGCGGGATCGTCGAGGTCGTGAAGCCCTGACGAATCGATGCGACGATCCTAGCGCCGAGTCGCCCGGAACGGTCCGGCGTCGCTCCGCAGCCTGCTAGCGTTCTCGGACGATGGACGACGAAGAACCGCCGCGGCGCCGGGATTCGCCGTGGCTCGCCTGGGGACTCGTAGCGGCTGCGGCGGCGGGATCGCTGTGGCTGGCGTCGCGTTCGCTCGAGGGACGGCTCCCGGCGCTCCCCGAGCCGCCCGCGATTCCGTCGGCGGCGAAGCCCGACGCCCGGCGCGACGTGCTCGCCAGCACGCGCGAAGATCCGCCGCCGCCGCTCGCGCCGGCACTCGATCCGCCGCTCGAGGACGTGCCCGCGCCCGCGCCCGCGGTGCCGCCGACGGTCCCGTTCGAGGAGGTGCCGCCCGCTCCGATGGATGATCCCTTGCCGGCACCCTCCCCTGACGACGCGCTGCTGCGCGACACGATCGAACGTCAGCTCGCGATGAACGATCTCGCCGGCGTGCGGGTGGAGCTCCTCGGGGAGCGCGTGATCACCAGCGGTCGGCTGCCGCACGCGGAGGACCGGACGCGGGTCCGCCTCGTGGTCCGCTCGCTGGCGCCGGAGCTCATTCACGAGGACCGCACGGTGGTGTCACGAGCGGGAGCGGCGCGCTGACGACGAGTCTCGCCGTCCGGGGCTGCGCCCGTCAGCTGCGCAGACCGATCCGGCGCAGGAGACCCACCAACTCGTCCAGCGGAAGCTGCCCGGGTGCAGTCGAACGACCAGCATGGGCGTAGGTGAGCAGCGAACCGAGCGCCGGAAACAACACCCTCGTGGCGAGGCCGGCGTCGCCCATGCCGATGACGATCCGGCCGATGGGGGCCGGCGCCAGCAGCGCGGCGGCGAGCGTCCGGACGTCCTCCGGCGCGCGCACGCGCGCCGCAATCTTCACGATGTCGGCGCCGGCCTGCTGCGCACGCGCGTCGAGCTCCGCCAGCGCGCCGGGTTCGGGCGTGCGCTCGAAATCGTGGTGGGAGGCGATCACCAGCCGGCCGGCCTCGCGCGCCGCCGCGCGCAGCTCGGACAGGACTTCGTGCGCCGCCAGCTCGACGTCGATGGCGCCGACGTGCGGAAGCAACGCGAGGAACAGCTTCGCGCGCTCCGCCTCGCTGCCGGCCCAGGCGCCACCCTCGGCACGGATCCGGATCGTCGCGAGCGTCGGGATCCCTTCGTAGTTCGCGAGCGCGGCGAGCACGTGGGCGGGATCGCGCGAGGCGAACGAGTCGACGCGAAGCTCGGCGACGTCCAGCCCGCGCGCGCGCAGCGCCTGGACGTCTGCGCGCGCGGGCGTGTCGTCGAACGGCACGGCGATGGCCACCACCGCCCCGAGCGGGAGAGATCCGATCTTCGGCATCACCGGAGCGTTCCGCGCCGCGCCCGCCCCGGCAAGGGCACAGCGACGGCGAGCGCGGTCAGAGCAGCCCGGGCAGGAGTGCCCGGCGTTCCGGCGGGTAGTCCGGGAACGTCTCGCGGTACCAGCGATGGTGGGCGAGCGCCCGCGGCAGCAGGTTCGCGATCGTGAACAGCGCGAACAGCCCGCCCGCCCAGGTCCAAGCCGCCAGCGCGAAGCCGCACCATTCGAGGATCTCGCCCAGATAGTTGGGGCAGCTGACGAAGCGATAGAACCCGCCTCGCGGAATCTTGTAGCCGGACTCGCCCGGTCGGCGCAGGCGACGCAGGATCGCGTCGGAGTGCAGATTCATCGCCCAGCCGATCAGGAACAGCGCCACGCCGATCGCGAACCGCGGGTCGGCGAGCCAGACCTCGGTGTGACGGAGCGCGCCGTGGCTGATGGCGTACGCGTTGAGGCTCCCGTTCAGGCAGTTGAACGCGAACGCGAGGACGACGGTCAGCAGCGGCGTGCCCTTGGCGCCGACCCGCATCCAGAGCGGATAGAGGAAGCTCCGCTGCAGGTAGTGAAGCTGCCAGAGGCCGAGCAGGAGCAGCGGTCCGAGCCGTGTCGCGTGCTCGCCGGCGAAGAAGACCACCGCGAACACGACCGGCGCCGGCAGTTCCTGGATCCACCACGCCGCCCGCGTCGGGATCGCCGGTCCGAAACCGGCACGCGCATGCCGGCCGTACGGCGCCGGCACGAACAAAAGCGCGACGAACGCCGCCAGCGCCGAGAGCCCGAGCGCGACGAGGCCGTAGAAGTAGAGGCGATCCGGATCCATGACTCGTCTCGCTCCTCCGCCGGCCGGGCGGCGTTCGACGCTGGAGCATGGCACGCCTGACGAGCCGGTGCTCGGCTACGCTTCGCCGCGTGCCCACATCGAACGCCGCCGCTGCGGTGCCCTATGCCCACAGTATCATCGCCGTCGAGCACGATGTGTTCGAGACGATCCGGAGCACCGTCGCAGCGCTGTACCGGATCGCCCATCTCCCCGCATATCAGGCCCGCGTCGACGTCGGCGCCGACGCCTTGGCTCGCCATCGCCCGCCGAACCATGCCGTCTTCATGGGCTACGACTTCCATCTGACGGCAGACGGCCCGCGCCTGATCGAGGTCAATACCAACGCCGGAGGCGCGCTGCTGAACGGACTCCACACCGCGTCGCTGTGTCCGCCGGAGCCGCTCTCGTGCGTGTGCGCCGGTCTGATCCCCCTCGATACGATGCGCGAGCGGCTGCTCGGAACCTTCCGGGCAGAGTTCGCGGCGGCGCGGCCCGGCGCCCCGCTCACGCGAGTGGCGATCGCCGACGACCGGCCGGGGCAGCAGTTCCTCCGTGCGGAGTTCGCGCTGTTCCGCGAATTCTTCCGGGAGGTCGGCATCCTCGCCGAGGTGTGCGATGTGCGCGCGCTGGAGTGGCGGCCCGGAGCGGGGCTCTGGCTGCATGGCGAACCCGTGGATCTCGTCTACCTGCGCGACACCGACTGGCTGCTCGAGCAGCCGCGCAGCGCCGCGCTTCGCGCGGCCTACCTGGCCGACGAGATGGTCGCGACGCCGTCTCCGCGCGAGCACCACCTCCTGGCGCACAAGGCGCGCCTCGAACTCTTCTCGTCCGAGCCCGTGCTGCGAGAGCTCGGCGCGACGCCGGCGGAGATCGCGCTGCTCGCTGACGTCGTGCCCGAAACCATCGCTCTCGATACGCTCGGGATCGACACGGCCTGGCGGACGCGTCGCGGCTGGGTGTTCAAGCCAGGCGCCTCGCATGCGAGCCGCGCCGTCTACCGAGGCGACAAGATCTCGCGACGCAAGCTCGACGAGATCGCTGCCATCGGCGGCTTCGTGGCCCAGCGCCGGATCGAGCCGGGCGCGCTGGAGGTCGCCACGCTCGAGGGGCCGCGACGCATGAACTTCGACGTTCGCGCCTACGCGTACCGCAACGAGATCCTGTTGCTCGGAGCCCGCGTCTACGAGGGCCAGGTCACCAACTTCCGCACGGCCGGTGGCGGCTTCTCGGCGATCTGCGTGGTGCGGGGCGTGAGCGCAGGTCCCGTCCCCTGAAGCGCAGGAACCTCCGCCTTCAGCGGCCGACGACGTCCTCGAGCAGCGCGGTGTAGTCCTCGAGCTGGCGAATGCCCAGGAAATGCTCTCGGACCCGTTCGCGGCCGGCTTCGCCGAGTCTGTGGCCGCGCTCGGGATCCGACAGCAGCCCGCCGAGGATGCGAACGAACGCGTCGCGATCGCGCGGATCATCGAGCAGCACACCCGAAACGCCATCCTCGATCTGATCCCGGATCCCGCCGACGGCACTCGCTACGACAGGACGAGCCTTCCACATCGCCTCCGTCACCGTGAGCCCGAAACCCTCGTGCAGACTCTTCTGCACGATCACGTCGGCGCGCCGCTGCAGCGCGTTGACGATCGCTGCATTCTCCGATCCGTCCGCCGTCGGCAGCATCGCCAGATGGACGCACTTGCGGATCGCGTGCGGGAGTCCGCGCCAGGCAGCGGCGACCGACTCGTAGACCTCGGCGCCCTCTGGATCATCGGCGACCGCATGGACATTGGGACCCGCGAGCACCAGCTCGGCGCCGAGACCCGGATGCTGGTCCGTCAGCGCGACGAACCCTTCCATCACGCCGATGGGATCCTTCAGCGGATCCCAACGCGAAACCTGGACTACGAGCGGCGCATCGCGCCGGACGGCGCGGCCGAGCCGGAGCACATCCGCCGCCCGATCGACGCGGCCCGGCGTTCCATCGGGCCGGACGAAGGTGAGCGGAGCGTCGGGCGGGGGTCCCTCGAGAATCCCGGTCTCGACGAGGATCGCCTCCGCGACGGTCCGGTCCATCTCCTGGTTCTTCGGCGAGAACGGATCGATCCCGGGCTGGATGATTCGCGAGCGGCCTTTGTCGCAGCAGTCCGGGATGTAGGCATTGCGAGAGAAGATGGTCGCTTCGACGCCTTCGAGGTACGGCGCCAGGAACGCCCATCCGCGATCGACCTCGTCGCTGCGCTCGTCGTGACCGATATGGCAGCGCCAGATCACGCGAGCTCCAGCGGCCAGCAACCGACGGGAGAGCCCCGCCGTCTGCGGGTCGTGCAGGATGACCACGTCGCCAGCGTTGACCAGGGATTCCAGATCGGTGGCGTTGCGTTGGAGCGTCTCCTCGTACACCCCGCGCGCGTCGGCGTCGAGCGCCGTCCCATCGCCTCGCGACCCGTGGAGCGCGTGGTGAATCCGTTTGGTCAGCTTGAAGAACGCGGGATCTCCCTCGATGACGGCCCAGCGGCAGTCGATGCCGGCGCCGCGCGCGTAGCCGACCAGCGGCCGCAGCATCTCCGCAACGCCGCCTCCGACCGCCGTCGAGTTGATATTCCACACCGACGCCCCGTCCAGCGCCTGCGCGACCGTTCGAGAACGCTTCTGCAGCGCACGAACGCGGTCCTCACCGACGACAGGGACGTAGCGTTCGAGAGGCTGCGGGTGCGGATCGACCTCCTGCAGCCGTCCGGGGTCGCGGATCCCCATGGTGTCCTCCCTACCGGAATAGTGCATGGTTCGCGACTCTCCGTGCAACTGTCCCCGACACGACACCTGTGTTCGGACTCGACCGGGCCGAGCACCCCGGAGTCTGCGCTCGCTCACCCCGGAGTCTGCGCTCGCTCGGTTGGACCGGAACAGGCCGGGGCGGTCCGGGCCGCTACGATTCGTCGTCCTCCCCGAACCGCGGAGTCCCGCCCATGAGTGCCTCCCCCGTCTTCGATCGCAGAACCCTCGACTGCATCTCCGCCCCGCACTACGAGAAGAACGGCTATCCGTTCGCCGAGTGGGCGTGGCTGCGGCGGAACGATCCGGTCGCATGGATCGAGCAGCCGGACTTCGACCCGTTCTGGGCCATCACGCGCCACGCCGACATCATCGAGCTGTCGAAGCAGCCGGAGCTGTTCCACAACGAGCCGCGCCTGGCCGTCTTCAGCAACCAGATGCCGCCGCCGCCGGAGGCCTCGGTCCGGCACCTGCTGAACATGGACCCGCCGGATCACGGCAAGTACCGGAACGTCGCCAGCAAGCAGTTCACGCCCCGCGTCGTCGGCGGACTGCGCGAGAAGGTCGAGCGCATCACGCGCGAGATCCTCGACGACGCGGCCGCGCGCGGCGAGGGGGACTTCGTCCGCGACATCTCGGCGCCGATCACGATCGCCGTGATCGCCGAGATGCTCGGCGTCCCGGCGTCGGACCGCGGGTTGCTCTTCCGCTGGACCAACGAGGTGATCGCGCCGGAGGATCCGGAGTTCCAGCGCGCCGAGAGTCCAACCAGCACACTCGAGCAGGCACAGATCGAGCTGTTCCAGTATTTCGACGCGATGTCGCGCGAGCGGCGTGCGAAGCCTCGGGAGGACATCGTCAGCGTGATCGCGAACGGCCAGGTGGACGGAGCGCCGCTCGGCGCGGTGGAGCTGCTCTCGTACTACCTGCTGCTCGTCGTCGCCGGCAACGAGACCACGCGCAACGCGATGACCGGCGGCATGATCGCGTTCCTGGATCATCCGGAGCAGTGGCAGGCGCTTCGCCGCGACGCCGGGATGCTGGACCTCGCGATCGAGGAGATCGTGCGCTGGGTGACGCCGGTGATCCAGTTCTGCCGCACCCCGACACGCGACTACACGCTGCGGGGCAAAACGATCCGCGCCGGTCAGAACACCTGCCTGTTCTACCCGTCGGCGAACCGCGACGAGGACGTCTTCGCCGACGGCGACGTCTTCCGCATCGACCGCAACCCGAACCGCCACATCGCGTTCGGGGTGGGTGAGCACGTCTGTCTCGGCGCGCATCTCGCGCGCCTGGAGCTGCACTGCGCGTTCGGAGCGCTGCGCGAGCGGCTCGTCTCGGCAGAGCGCGCGGGGCCGGTGGAGCGCGCCCGCTCGAGCTTCGTCGGCGGGATCAAGCGCGCACCGATGCGTTGGGAGATCTCTTCTTCGTGAGCGTGAACGCGGAGAGTTGCGGCTGATGGAGCCGTTCCTCTGCGCCACGTGCGACTTCCAGCTCGCACAGCCGATCGCCGAGCTCCGTGTGAGCACGCTCTGCCTCTACGACGACGCGCGCTTCCCCGGCCGCTGCGTAGTGGTGCTCCGCGAGCATGCGACGCTGCTCGAGGAACTGCCGATCGAGACGGCGCGCGATCTCGCGCTCGACACGCGCGAGGCCGCGCTGGCGATCCGCGCGGCCACCGACGCGCCGCGCATCAACTACGCGGCGTTCGGCAACGTCGTGCCGCACGTGCACGTGCACGTGATCCCGCGCCACGGGCCGTGCGAGACGGCACCGCGCGCGACCGCGTGGGACCATCCGGAGCCCGAGCGGCCGCTCGGCGCCGCGGAGGCCGATCGACTCGTCGCCGAGCTCCGCCGTCGGCTTCGCTGACGCGAGTCGTCCCGTCAGCCCCAGCGCGCCTCGACGAGGACGTAGCGGGCGGCGTCCTCGGCCCTCGCGTGCCCCCCGCTCGCGGTTACGGCCTCCAGCACGCGGCCCGGACGGCTCGCGACGATCCACGCCGGCGCACCGGGTCGCAGCCAGTCGGCGAGACTCCCGAGGAGTCGGTGCAGCACGGCAGCGGGCGCGTGCGTCGGCGGATTCACCAGCGCGAGATCGGCGCCACCGCGAAACGCGTCGAAGCCCTCCGCGGGCAGACCGTCGCCGACGTGGACCGCGACGCGCGACGGGAGCTCCGCCCGCTCTGCATTGCGCAGCAGCAGCGCCGCCGCGCGCGTGTTGCTCTCGACCGCGAGCACGTGCGCCTCCGGCCAGCGTGACGCCGCCCACAATCCCAGAGGACCGACGCCGGCGCCGAGATCGACGACGCGCCGCACGGGGCCATCGAGCAGAGGCGCGTGCGCCTGCACGTGGCGGATCAGCTCCGCGGTTCCGACATCGAGGGCGGTACGCGAGAAGACACCCGGCGCCGTCTCGAGCACCAGCGGCGCCAGCAGCGGATCGCGGATCTCGTAGCGACGATCGAGCCAGACGCGCGCGAGCTCGGCGTCGAAGTTCGCCTCGTGGCGGACGGACTCGAGCAGCCGGTAGCCGCGTTCGCGGTCCCGGACCGCCACGTTGCCGAGCAGCGCGCGCATCGCCTCGCCGATGCGCTCGCCGCCCTTGCGCTTGCGGACCGCGCACCACAGCGAGCCGCCGTCGCGCAGCGCCGCGGCGCCGCGGGCGAGACAGAAGCGCGTGAAGTCGAGGCCCAGATGCGCGCGCGGCCACACCGCCGCCGCTGCAAAGCCAGCATCGTCGCGCAGCGGCGTTGCCGACAAATCCTCGTCGACACAGCGATGCGGACTGCCCGCGCGCTCGCGCACGTCGAGGATCAGCCGCAGCGCGCCGGGCGACACCGACGGCAGATCGCCGCAGTGCACCAGCAGCAGATCCCGGGGCGGCACCGCGCGCAGCGCCGCTCCGAGCAGCCGTACGCCCGGGTCCTCGGCGTTGAGGCCGTCGATGCCGCTGCCGTGCTGCTGCAAAACGTCTCGGGCTCGGGGATCCGCGATGGCAGCGAGCATCGCACCCGCGCCGCGACAGGAGGAATCTGGGGTGGACGACGGGACTCGAACCCGCGACCTCCGGGACCACAACCCAGCGCTCTAACCAACTGAGCTACGCCCACCGCACGGGCGAGGAGGCTAGTGTCTGGTCGCGGTGGGTGTCAAACGGCGGGAGAACGATGCGGACGCGGCCCGAAGGCTTTGCATCCGGTCATCGCTACCCTCCGGCGATCGCAACGAGACCATCCCGGAACCCCCGCGCGATGCCTCCGAGGAGTGACCGATGCCGCGTTTCCATCCCTACCGCGTGCGATCGAGCGCGCCGCCTGCCCTCTGGCTCCGCGCCGCGCTCGCGCTCCTCGCCGCGCTCAGCGCCGGCGCCCCGAGCTCCGCGCGCGCCCAGGGAGAGGCGGTCCGCATCGTCTCGGGCCTGCCAGAGACCACCTACGCAACGGCGCCTGCGGGCGATCCGCGGCTGTTCATCGTGCTGCGCGACGGCGCGATCCGGATCTTCGACGACGGTGACCTGCTGCCATCGCCTTTTCTCGACATCAGCGATCGTGTCGCGGCCGACGGCGAAGGCGGGCTGCTCGGCATGACCTTCGCGCCGGACTACGCGGAGAGCGGCGTCTTCTTTCTCTACTACACCGGCGACAGCGATCCCGGTCTCGGCGTGGCGCTCGAGAGCCGGGTCTCGCGGTTCTCCGTCGTCGGCGACCCCGACGTCTCGAACACGGCCGACCCGGACAGCGAAGAGAAGCTGTTCGTCCTGCCGCAGCCCGCTACGAATCACAACGGCGGCACGATCCAGATCCGCGACGGTTGGCTCTATCTCGCGCTCGGAGACGGCGGCGCATCGAGCGACACCGCGCAAGACGACTCGACGTTGCTGGGCAAGATGCTGCGCTTCGACACCGCACAGATGGGCGTGCCGTGGCAGCCCGAGGTCTGGGCGAAAGGCCTGCGCAACCCGTTCCGCTGGAGCTTCGACCGCGCGACCGGCGATCTGTACATCGGCGATGTCGGCGAGGATACGCGGGAGGAGATCACCGTCGTACCAGCGGAAAGCCCGAGCGGGGCCAACTTCGGATGGGACGTGCTGGAAGGAAGCTTGTGCAACGATCCGAGCCCGAGCGAGCCGGACTGCGACGATCCATCGCTCCTGCTACCCACGTTCGAGTATGGGGCGGAGATGCCGCTCTCGCCGGATCGGCCGCGCTCCGTCACGGGAGGCGCGGTCTACCGGGGTACCAGATCACCGTCACTGCAAGGTGTCTACTTCTTCGCCGACGTCTTCGCCGCCCGCCTGTGGACCTTCCGCTGGAACCCGCTCACTGGAGAGGCCGAGGATTTCGTCGATCGCACCGACGAATTCCCGCCGGCCGCCGACGCTCTGAACGTGGTCGTTGCGATCTCCGAGGACGGATTCGGCGAGCTGCACGTGGTCAACCGCGACGGCTCCGTCTATCGGCTCGTTCCGGAGCCCGGCTCTGCGCCGCTCGCCGCAGCGAGCGTACTCGCGCTGCTCGCGCTCGCCCGGCGCGGCGCACGGAGTCCGTCGTCCCGGCGCGCGTGAAGGGCCACGCTCCGGCGACGCTGCGCAACCGGGAGCCGATCCTCGCCGCGCTGCGCCGGCTGCTCCCCGAGAGCGCGCGCGTTCTCGAGATCGGCAGCGGCACCGGCGAGCATGCAGCGTTCTTCTGCGACGCCATGCAGACGTGGACCTGGCAACCGACCGATCCGAGCCCGTCGGCTGTCGCCAGCATCGACGCGCATCGGCGTACGGCCGGTTCCTCCGGGCTGCTGCCGGCGCTCGCGCTCGATGCCCGCGCGACCGACTGGCCGCCGGGGCCCTACGATGCGGTCTTCAGCGCCAATGTGATCCACATCTCGACGTGGGCCGTGTGCCTCGGGATCCTCGACGGCGCGAGTCGCGCGCTCGAGCCCGACGGGATGCTCCTGCTCTACGGTCCGTTCCGCTTCGACGAGGTGTTTCTCGCCGACAGCAACGCGAAATTCCATGCGCGACTGCAAACGGAGAACCCGGAGTGGGGCGTCCGGGACGTCTCGGATCTCACCGCTGCCGCCCGCGTGCGCGGCTTCGCCGAGCCGAAGCGGCTCGAGCTCCCGGCGAGCAACCATCTGCTCGCGTTCGCCCGCCGGGGCGATTGAACCGGCAGCGAAGTGGCGCTGCACGGGGAAGCACAGGGGCAGGATCGCGCGCACGGCAGAGGCTCTCCGTCATGGCGTCGGGTCCGCAAGGCGACCCGTCGGACGGCCCGAATGGGCTAGCTTCTCGCACGCTGCGCCCCGGTAGCTCAGTTGGATAGAGCAGCGGATTTCTAATCCGCCGGTCGGGGGTTCGAGTCCCTCCCGGGGCGCCAGGCCGCCGCTGACCCGGATGACACAGCGGGACCGAGACTGGAGGTCGCTGCGAGCCAGGTGCGCCGTCTCAGCGAGCCGTGCGTCGCCATCGTCTCGGATGCAAGGGATCGCAGCGCGAGCTGCGGCGGCGAGGCGGTTCGCGGTCGAACGCATCGGCACACGGTATGCATCATGCTCTCCTCATGAGAGACCCCGCGACTCGCGCCGAAGTGCACGAGCGCACCGTGCGGATCCCTCCGCGGGGGCTCGATCTCAACCGCGAAGCGCTGGCGGCGCTGCGCTGCGAGAAGGAGCTGGCGATCGTTCCCGGCACGACGCACCTGTTCGAGGAGGCCGGAACGCTCGAGCAGGTCGTCGAGCTGGCGGGGCACTGGTTCTGCGATCATCTGCGCACGGAGGACGAGCCGTGATCTTCGAGGACCGCCACGACGCCGGCATCCAGCTCGCGCAAGAGCTGCTGCGCTTCGAGGATCGCGATCCGGCGGTACTGGCGCTGCCGCGCGGCGGCGTGCCGGTGGCCTTCGAGGTCGCGCGTGCGCTCGATGCGCCGCTCGATCTGGTGCTGGTGCGAAAGATCGGCACGCCGATGCAGCCGGAGCTGGCGGCCGGCGCGGTCGTCGACGGTGGGGCGATGGAGTTCGTCCGCAACGAGGACGTCATCGCAGCCGCGCGGATCCCGGAGTCCTGGCTTCGCGAGCAGGCGGTCCGCGAGCTCGCCGAGATCGAGCGCCGCCGCCGCCTCTACGTCGGCGGTCGCGCGCGTGTGCCGATCGACGGACGGACTGCCATCGTCGTCGACGACGGCATCGCCACCGGCGCGACGACGCGGGCCGCGCTGCGTGCGGTGCGGCGACGACACCCGAAGCAGCTCGTGCTCGCGGTACCGGTGGCGCCGGAAGAGACGCTGGCCGCGCTGCGCGCGGAGGTCGACGAGGTCGTCTGCCTGGCGACGCCGCACCCGTTCGGCGCGATCGGCCGTTTCTACCGCGACTTCCGGCAGCTCGAGGACGACGAGGTGCGCGAGCTGCTCGCCCGCGCCGAACGCCCGAGCGAACGAGCGCCCGACGACGCATGAGCTCGAACGCGGCGCCGCGCCGCAGATCTCCGCGCACTTGGTAGAGTGCCGACCGTGAAGAAGCGGAAGCTCCGAGCGCGCACACGGACGACGGCAAGCGAACCGCTGGCGGCCTCGGCGATCGCTTCGTACTCTTCCTCCGTGAGATCGCGGAAGAG
>CAYOHN010000034.1:12415-20098 GCA_964403735.1 uncultured Spirochaetales bacterium
GCTGGCGGCCTCGGCGATCGCAGCCGCCGCCGCAGCCGTCGCGCTCACGGTGCTGGCATTTCCGCCGCATTCCGTACCGGGCCTCGGCGCGGTGATGCTGGCACCCCTCGTCGCGGTGCTCGATGGCCTGTGCGCACGGCGCGCGTTCGCGCTCACATGGCTGTACGGCGTCGCGATGGCGCTCGTCGCGTGTCGCTGGATGCACCACGCGCTGGTGGTGGAGTACGCCGTTGCGCCACTGCCGTCGTGGCTGTTCCTGGCGTTGCTCATCGGTGGGCTCGCGCTGCTGCCGGCGATGGCCGGCGCAGTCTTTGCGCGTCTATCCCCGCGGCTCGCCGACGGCGCCGCTCCGCTCGCGTTCGCGGCGATCTGGGCGCTCGCAGAGTGGCTGCGCGCGGGCCCCGTCGGCGTCCCGTGGCTGCTGGCGGCGCACACCTGGTTCCGGCTGCCGATCGCGATCCAGCTCGCCGAGTGGGGCGGCGCATTGCTGGTGAGCTTCGTCGCGCTCGCGATGAGCGCCGGCGTCGGGCTCGCGCTCCGCCGGCGGAGCGCTTGGCCGCTCGCGGCGCCCACGCTGCTCGCGACCCTGACGCTCGGCTTCGGCGCCTGGCGGCTGTCCGTTCTCGAGGCCCCGGGCGGCGGCCCGAGCGCGCGGATCGGCGTGGTCCAGGCGTCGGTCCCGCAGGACCAACGCTTCCAGCCGGACTCCGCCCGCCGCAACGTCTCGCGTCATGCCGAAGCGTCGCGAGCACTCGCCCGACGCGTGCCGCTCGATCTGCTCGTGTGGTCGGAAACCGCCGTCGATGTCGACATCGATCGCACGCCCGCGATGCGACTCGAACTCGAACGGCTGGCCCGCGAGCTCGGCGTCCCGATCGTCACCGGTGCGCCGCGCACCGCCGGCGGCGTCTACACCAACTCGGTCGCGCTGTTCGCGCCAGGGCGCGGGCTCGTCGAGAGCTACGCCAAGCAGCGTCTGGTGCCGTACTCGGAGTACGATCCGGAGTGGGGCGCATGGCTGGCGCCGCTGCTCGGCCCGGTGACGGACGGCGTCCCGTACGTCCCCGGCCGTCAGGCGACGATCTTCGGCGCCGGCCCGTTGCCGTTCGCCACACCGGTCTGCTTCGAGATCACGTACCCGGATCTGGTGCGCCGATTCCGGCGCGAGGGCGCGCGCCTGCTCGTGAATCTCTCCAACGACGCCTGGTTCGGACCCATCGGTTATCCGGAGATGCACCTCGCCCACGCGATCTTCCGCGCGGTCGAAACGCGCTCGTGGGTGATCCGCGGCGCCAATACCGGGATCTCGGCGGCGATCGATCCGGCCGGACGCGTCGTCGCAGCGCTGCCGGCCTTCACCGAGGGCAGCTTCTCGGTCTCGGTGACGGAGGCGGGGTCGCCACCGTTCTACGCGCGCCACGGCGATGCGCCGACGCTGGCCGCCCTGGCGGGCCTTCTGCTGGCAGCGCGGGTCTGGCGACCGGCGCCGCGCCGCAGGCGCCTGGTGCTCCCGCGCGCCGCCATCGACGCGCAATGATCCCACTCCGGACGAGGGCTACACTCCGCCCATGTTCGGAACCCGACCCGACGGAACCCTGGTCCGCGACCTCTCCGCGATGCGTCGCTTCATGCCGTTCGTCTCGCCGCGACGCAACGACTCGCTCGTCTACTTCAAGCAGACGATCGACGCCGAGCCGGGTCTCGAATTCCTCGAGCGCACCAACGCGGATCGGCCGGCAGACCGGCAGATCACTTACTTTCATCTGGTGTTGCGCGCGCTCTCGCGCTGCTTCATGGAGCGCCCGCGGCTCAATCGCTTCGTCGCCGGCGGCCGGCTCTACGAGCGCGACGGTGTCTGGATGAGCTTCAGCGCGAAGCGTGCGTTCACCGACGACGCGCCGGTGATCACCGTGAAGCGCCGGATGGATCTCGACACCTCGCTGGACGAGATGGCAGACGCGATCCACGACAAGCTCGGAGCCGGCCGGCGCGGCGCGCGCACCGCATCCGACAGCGAGATGGACATCCTCCTGCGCCTGCCACCGCCGGTCGTGCGAGCGGTGCTCTGGCTGGCTCGACGAGCCGATGGCCTCGGTCTGCTGCCGCGCAAGATGATCGATTCGGATCCTCTGTTCGCATCGGCCTTCCTCGCGAATCTCGGCTCGATCGGGATCGAGGCCGGGTACCACCACCTCTGGGAATGGGGCAACTGCCCCGTCTTCGGCGTCGTCGGGCTGATCGCTCCGGGACCGGATGGCCGCCGTCAGCTCGAGATCAAATGGACCTACGAGGAACGGATCGAGGATGGCTTCAATGCGGCCCTGGGCCTTGCGCTCGTACGCGAGGGTCTGGAGCAGCCGGAGAAGCTTCTCTGAGCGGACACAAGATCATCGTCTACGGCCCGCCGGAGGCCCCGTTCTCCGAGAAGGTGGCGTTCGGTCTCGCATTCAAGGGCTTTCGGGACTTCGCGCTCGTGGCTCCCGAGAGTCCCGAGGACTACCGGCGCTGGAACCCGGAGACCGGCCTGCTGCCAGTGATGGACTTCGACGGCACCCGCGTGCCCGACTCGAGCGGCATTCTCGACTGGCTCGACGCGCACTTTCCGAATCCACCGTTCCTCGCGCGGGATGCGCGGACGGCTCGCCAACAGCGCCAGCTCGAGGCCTGGATCAGCGAGACCTTCTTCTTCTACTGGCTCCGCTGGATGCGCGAACAGGTGCTCGCCGAGGAGGCGGCGAAGCGCGCGGAGGCCACGTCGGGTGGCGAACTCGCGCGGCTCGGCATCCTGACCCGGGTCTCCGAACTGCTGACGGAGGCGCCGGAGCGGCAGGACGAGCGCGGCCCTGACTTCGCACGCCGTCTCGACGATCTGGTCGGCTTCCTCGGCACGCGGCCGTTCCTGTATGCGGACCAGCCGGGTCGTGCGGATCTCACGGCCGCGGCGTTCCTGCGCAGTCTCGAACGGAACTCGTTCCCCGGCGGCGTACGACTGCTCGAGGCGCGGCCCACGCTGTCGGCGTTGCTCGCGCGGGTCCGCGAGCACCTCGGATCGTGAGCCGGGGATGAAGAAACACAACCGCACCGGCGAGGACAACGGCGACGCGCACCTCGAGCGCCAGATCATGGGCCGAGATGTCGTCGTGGCGGTAACCGAGGGACGACTCGACTTCGGTCCGTGGGAACAGATCTTCTACGGCGAGTTCGATGGGCGCCGGCCGAAGCGCGTGCTGATCAAGATCCTCGGCGACTAGCGGCGCCGGCCGGCGGCGGTTGCCAGAGTACGACCGGGTCGGCGATGCTGGGTCCGCGATGGAAGCCTCCGCGAGTACGCCGCCTGCCCGCCTGCGTCCCGACGACGGACGCCTGGTGCGCGGCCGCGCGAGCCGCGAGCGGATCCTGCGCGCCGCGCGCCAGCTGTTCCGGGAACGCGGCTTCGACGGCGCCACACTGCGCGCGATCGCCGGCCGCGCCGGCATGGGCGCCAGCTCGCTGTATCGCCACATCCGCTCGAAGGAAGAGCTGCTGGTCGAGGACCTGGCCGTGCGTCAGGAGGAGGCGTGGCGGCGCTTCCGCGCCGAGGACGATCGCGCACGGACGGCCCGCGATCGCCTGGAACGCTTCTTCTCGCTCCAACACCAGCTGCTGTCGGAGGATCCGGATCTCACGACGATCGCGCTGCGCGCGCTGACGCATCCGGAGGCGCGGGTTTCGCGGCGCGTGCTGGCGCTCCACGATCGCACCATCGGCCTGCTCGCGGAGATCCTGCTGCAGGGGCGTATGCGCGGCGATCTCGCGCGCGAAGCCGACGTGTTGCTGGCGTCGCGCGCGCTGTTCCACGCGGCGCTCGGGGCGCGCATCAGCTGGGCGAACGGGTTGCTGTCCGCAGATGGCTGCGCCGACGCGATCGAGTCTTCGCTGGACCTGCTGTTCCGCGGGATCGGCCGCTACCCGGCCGGCGGTTCCTCGTAGCGCTCCCAGACCAGACAGTCGTCGACGGACCGACGCGGCGGCTGGCCGTAGCGACCGAGCGGCCAGCCGATCGGCAGCAATGCGCAGGTCGGCCGCTCGCGCGGCAGGCCGAGGAAGTCGTCGATCTCGTCGCCGAACGCGCGGTGCACCGTCGTCAGACAGGCGCCGAGCCCGACGGCGCGACACGCAAGCAGGACGTTCTGGATCGCCGGAAACAGCGCCTGCGTCTGCTGCTGCCCGCGGCGCAGCCAGCCGGCGACGAAGAGATGCACGGGCACCTCATGCAGATGCTCGGCAAGGTACAGCGCGGACTCCACGGTCCGGCGCTGCCGCGGCGGGTAGTCGGGCCGCTCCATTGCCGCGAGCGCCGGGGCGATGTACGACGTGAACGCGCGCCGATAGCGCTCCGCGACGAACGCGCGCCGCTCCGGCTCGCTGACGGCGACGAAGCTCCACGGCTGGCGATTGCCGCCGCTCGGCGCGAAGGTGCCGGCCTCGCAGACCTTGCGAATCAGCGCGCGCGGCACCGGATCGGGGCGCAGCCGGCGGATGGCGCGCGTCGTGCGCAGGCCCTCGAGCAGCGGCAAGTCCTCGCCGATCGACGCGATGTCGATCGATGCGGGATCGGGCGGCGGAGCGTCGGCCGGAGAGGAAGTGTGCGCGGACACCGGCGCAAGATACCGCGTCGCCGCGCGTACGGAGACGGCGCTAGCATTCGCAGCTCGGAGGTGGAGATGCCGGAGGTAGAGATGCGCGCGATCGTCGTGGACCGCTGGATGGAGCCAGCCGAGCTCACCGTGTCGGAACAGCCGGCCCCGGTGCTCCGGGCCGGACAACTCGTCGTCGACGTAAAGGCGGCTGGCTGCAACTTCTTCGACATCCTGCTCGTGCAGGGTCGCTATCAGGTGAAGCCGCCGTTCCCGTTCATCCCCGGCGGCGAGATTGCCGGCGTCGTGCGCGAGGTCGGCGCCGACGTGTCGGGGTTCGCGCCGGGCGATCGCGTGCTGGCCGCGGTGCCGGTGGGCGGCTACGCGGAACGCATCGCGATTCCGGCGAGCTTCGCCCACCGGATGCCGGAACCGATGTCGTTCGAAGAGGGTGCCGCGCTGCCGATCGTGTATCCGACGTCGTACGCGGGCCTCGTGTATCGGGCCGCGCTGCAACCGGGCGAGACGCTGCTCGTCCACGCAGCGGCCGGCGGCGTCGGACTCGCAGCCGTGCAGATCGGCAAGGCGCTCGGCGCGCGCGTCATCGCCACGGCGGGCGGCAAGGAGAAGCTGGACATCGCGCTCGAGGCCGGTGCCGACATCGGCATCGACTACTCGGAGGAGGACTTCGTCCTGCGCGTGAAGGAACACACCGGTGGGCGCGGTGCCGACGTGATCTACGACTCGGTCGGCGGCGACGTCTTCGAGCGCTCGCTGAAGTGCATCGCGTGGAACGGCCGCTTGCTGGTGGTGGGGTTTGCCGGCGGCACGATCCCGAGCGTCGCGGCGAATCGCATCCTGCTGAAGAACATTTCGGTGGTGGGTCTGCACTGGGGCGCCTATGCCAAGAACGAGCCCGCGCGCGTCCCGGAGACCTTCGACGCGCTGTTCCAGCTCTACGCCGAAGGGAAGATCCGTCCGGTGATCTACCGGCGCTATCCGCTGGAAGAAGCGCCGGCGGCGCTGGCGGCGCTGGGTTCGCGAAAGACGCATGGCAAGGTGGTGCTGTGTCCGTGAGCGGGGAGCCGCTCTGGCGCCCGTCGCCGGGCCGTGCGGCGGCCGCCCAGATCAGCGCCTTCCGCGGCTACTGCGAGCCGCTGGCCGGACGGGCGCTCCTGGACACGCGCGCTCTGCACGCGTGGTCGATCGAGGATCGCACGACGTTCTGGGGAGCCATCTGGGATTGGTGCGGTGTCGTCGGCGACCGCGGCGAGCGCGTCTTGCTGGACGGCGACCGGATGCCCGGCGCGCGTTGGCTTCCCGACGCGCGGCTCAACTTTGCCGAGAACCTGCTGCGCCGGCGCGACGTCTCGCCGGCGCTGGTGGCGCGGGACGAGCGCGGCGGGCGTCGCGCGCTTTCGTGGACGGACCTGCACGCAGAAGTGTCGCGCGTGGCGCAGGCGCTTCGCGCGGCCGGCGTCGGCGTCGGCACCCGCGTCGCCGGCTACCTGCCGAACGGCCCCGAGGCCGTGATCGCGATGCTCGCCACCACGAGTCTCGGCGGCGTCTGGTCCTCGTGCTCGCCGGACTTCGGCGCGCAGGGCGTGCTCGACCGCTTCGGACAGATCGAGCCGCGGGTCCTGTTCGCGGTGACCCGGTATCCGTACGGCGGCAAGGTGCACGACGTCCGCGAGCGCGTGGCGGAGATCGCCGCGGCGCTGCCGAGCGTCGAGCGGGTCGTCGTGCCGGCGGGCCTCGATGACGCGACACCGGATCTCACCGGCATTCGCGCGGCGTGCGCTTGGGACGTCTTCGTCGAGCCGTTCGACACGGCTCCGCTCGACTTCGTCCGGCTTCCGTTCGATCACCCGGCGGTCGTGCTGTACTCCTCGGGCACCACCGGCCCCCCCAAGTGCATCGTGCACGGCGCCGGCGGCATGCTGCTCCAGCACCTGAAGGAACACCGGCTCCACGCGGACCTGCGCGCCGGCGATCGCTTCCTCTACTACACCACGACCGGTTGGATGATGTGGAACTGGCTGACCTCGGGCCTCGCGTCCGAGGCGACGCTGGTGCTGTACGACGGCTCGCCGTTCGAGCCGGGCCCGGCGGCACTCTTCGACCTCGCCGATCAGGAGCGGATCGCGCTGTTCGGCATCTCGGCGAAGTTCCTCGACGCCGCGCGCAAGGCCGGCATTCGGCCCGTCGACAGCCACCGGCTCGAAGATTTGCGCGCGATCTTCAGCACCGGCTCCCCGCTCGCGCCCGAAGGCTTCGACTGGGTCTACGACGCGGTCGCGCGCGACGTCCAGCTCGCCTCGATCTCCGGCGGTACCGACATCGTCTCGTGTTTCGTCGGCGGGGACCCGAGCGCTCCGGTCTGGCGCGGCGAGTGTCAGATGCCCGGGCTCGGCATGGCGGTGGACGTCTTCGATGACAATGGCCGATCCGCCGGCGTCGGCATAGCCGGCGAGCTGGTGTGCACGAAGCCGTTCCCGTCGATGCCGGTCGGTTTCTGGAACGATCGCGACGGCGCGCGCTACCGGGCCGCGTACTTCGAGCGCTTCCCGAACGTCTGGCACCACGGCGACTTCGCCGAATGGACGGCACACGGTGGGTTGGTGATCCTCGGCCGTAGCGACGCGACGCTGAATCCCGGCGGCGTCCGGATCGGCACGGCAGAGCTGTATCGCCAGGTCGAGACGCTCGACGAGGTCGTCGAGGCACTGGTGATCGGCCAGCCGTGGGACGGCGACGTGCGCGTCGTGCTCTTCGTCCGGCTGCGCGATGGGCTCGTCCTCGACGACGCGCTGCGCGAGCGGATCCGCCAGCGCATCCGCAGCCGGACGACGCCGCGCCACGTGCCGGCGCGCATCGTGCAGGTGGCCGACATCCCGCGCACGCGCAGCGGCAAGATCGTCGAGCTGGCGGTGCGAGACGTCGTCGCCGGGCGTCCGGTGAAGAACCTCGAGGCACTCGCGAATCCCGAAGCGCTGGAGGCCTTCCGCTCCCTACAGGAGCTCGCCGAGTAGCGTCAACCAAGGGGCCGGGTTCTTTCGTCAACTGT
>CAYOHN010000035.1:0-19880 GCA_964403735.1 uncultured Spirochaetales bacterium
TCGGCGGGCCCTTCGTCTCCGATGATGCCCACTACATCGTGAACAACCCGTACGTGGTCGACCTCACGCCCAGCCGCGCGCTCGAGCTCTTCGATCCCCGCGGCGAAGCCGTCCGGCTCGTCGAGAACTACGCGCCGGTGCACGTGCTGCTCCATGCCCTCCAGTGGCAGCTCTTCGGCGAAGGCGTCCGCGGCCATCACATCGTCAATGTCTTCCTCCATGTCCTGGTGTCGGTCCTGCTGGTGGCGCTGCTCCGCCGCGAAGGCCTGTTGCCGCCGTTGGCTGTCTTCGGCGGCGCGTTCTTCCTGGTCCACCCGGCGAACGTCGAGGCCGTCGCCTGGATCTCCCAGCTGAAGACGACGGCGTCGCTGGCGCTCGCGATCGGCGCGTTGCTGCTGCGCCCACGGCATCCCGGCCTGGCGATCCTCGCGTTCGCGCTCGGTCTGCTCGCCAAGCCGATGGCCGCGCTGGCGCTGCCGGTGGCCGTCGTGCAGGTCGCGCTGGAGTGGCGACGGACGGGAGGCGACCCTGCCCGGCTCCGTCGCGAGACCGCGTGGCTGGGCGGGTGGATCGTCGTCTTCGCGGCCTTTGCCGCCGCCGAGCTGGCGGCGTTCCTGTGGGCGACGGCGCCCACGCAGATGGAGGCGGGGAGCTGGGATGCGCGTGCGCGCATGGCGGCGAGCCTCGTCGCCCGGTACGCGTGGATGGCGGGGACGGGTCTCGGCGTGTCGTTCTTCCATTCGCCCCCGCGGCCCGCCACGTGGCTCGCGCCGCTGTGCCTTGCGGGTCTCGCGATCGCCGGGATCGTGACGGCGCGTTGTCTCTTCGCGTTTCGCCAGCGGCGTGCGGAGGCGGCGTGGTGGGTCTGGGCCGGCGCCGCGTTCCTGCCGGTCTCGCAGTTCCTCGCCTTCCGCTATCCGCTGGCCGACCACTATCTGTACCCGATCCTTCCCGGCCTGATCGGCGGAGTGCTGCTGGCGGCGTCGGGGTCGCGCGCGGCGGCGGCCTGGCTGGCCCCGAAGCGCGCGAGAATCGCCGCCTCGGCGGTCGCGATCGCGGCGCTCGTCGCCCTCGGCGTGCACGCGTACGAACGCGCGCGGTTGTGGAGTTCGCCAGCCCTGCTGCTGGCGGACTCCGCGGCCAACTACCCGAATGGGATCCAGGCGTCGCTGCAACGCGTCCGGCGCGCGGCCCACGCGGGCCGACCGGAACAGGTCGCGGCGGAGCTGCGCAGCGCGCTCGCACTCGGCTTCGACCGCTTCGAGCTGGTGCTCGCCGACCCGGCGACGGCCGCGTACGGCGCGCACCCGGACGTGCAGCGCGTGCTGCGCGACATGGCGGGACGCTGGGTCGAGCGCTACGCGGACCGCGCAGGGCTCTCCCAGGCAGAACTCTTGAGCCTCGGCTTCGCCCACCAGATGCGCGGGGAGCGCGGCGCGGCGCGCCGCGCGTTCGAGCGCGCGCTCGAACGCGGCGGACCGATCGACGAGAACGTCCGCTCCGCGCTGCGCGAGCTCGGGGAGGAACCGGGACCCGCACGCGAGCCGGGCCCGTAGCGGCATCATGCGCACCTGGATCCTGCTGTCGCTGCCGTCCGTGGCGCTCGCGCTGGCCGTCGGAGGATTCCAGCTCGACGCCCCGGGTCCGTACTACGACGAGGCGATCCAGGCCGGCCCGGCGCGCGACTTCCTCGACGGCAGCGCCGCCGGCATCCACGCCTCGGACCTACGCACGATCGAGCTGGCCGGGCGCCCGTTCCCGTGGCGGACCGCCGTCTACATGGGCGCGTTGAAGAGCCAGCTCCTGATTCCGAGCTTCGCGCTGTTCGGTCCCTCGCTCGAGGGACTCCGGCTGACGACGCTCGCGTGGGGTCTGATCGGCCTCGCGCTGGCGATCCGCTTCGCGCAGCTCTGGCTCGGCCCCGGAGCGGCGGCGCTCACCGGCCTGCTGCTGGCGCTGGATGCGAGCTTCGTGTTCGTGAGTCGTCACGACTGGGGGTCGTTCGCGGCGAGCTTCGCCCTGCGCTGCGCGGCGCTCGTGCTCGTCACCGTCGGCTGGCGCAGACCCCGCACCGGATTGCTCCTGCTCGGCGGACTCGCGCTCGGACTGGGCTTCTACAACAAGGTCGACTTCGCGACGTTCCTCATCGGCTCCGGAGCGGCCGCGCTGATCGTCGGCGGGCTTCCGTGGCTCCGCTCCTTGGCGACGCGACGCCGCGCGCTCGTTTCGCTCGCAATCGGTGTCGGACTCGGCGCGCTTCCGATGGCCACCTCGGTTCTCGGCGCGCTCCGAGGAGTGGCGGTGATCAAGGACCGGAGCCCGATCGCGATGAAGCGGGAGACGTTCGCGACGATGCTCGATGGCTCGTACTTCGCGCGCCTGCTCGAAGCGGGCGGGCGCCTCGATCACATCGGCGCCGTCCCCGGCGCTCCCGCGAGCCTGCTCCCGATCGCGCTGGCACTCGCGGCGGCCGCCGCGCTCGGACTCGCGCTCTCGGGCGGGCCGAGAACCGAGCGGGTGCCGTCGCAACACGCCTGGGCCTTGCCGTTCGTCTGGCTCGCGGGAGGGCTCACCGCGTTGCTCGTCTTCGCGCTGCCCGGCGCCGGATCCGTGCACCACGCGTTGAACGTGTATCCGTATCCGCATCTGGCGATCGCGGGGACGGCCGCCGCGCTCTTCCGCCGGGCGGGAGGTTCCCCTCGCGGCTCCTGGCTACGCGGGACGCTCGCGATCGCGCTCGCCCTCGTGCTCGCGAGTCAGGCGCATGGGCTCTGGGTCACCCACCAGGTGATCGAACGCACGGGGGGCAAGGGCTGGTGGAGCGATGCGCTCGTGCCGGTGGTCGCCGAGTCCGCCGCGCGGGGCGATCTGCTGGTGAGTCTCGACTGGGGCTTCCACGAACAGGTCCTGTTCCTGGGAGGCGGAACGCCGCGCGCGCTCGAGCCGTTCTGGGAGGCGTCCCGGCGACGCGCCGGTGGCGAGATCTGGCACTTCGATGGCGGGCCGAATCACGTCTATCTGCTGCACGAACGCGACTTCGATCAGTTTCGGATCGGTCCGCGGCTGCTCACGGCGCTGCGCCTGCTCCCCGACGACGCCGTTCGCATCGACCGGCACCGCGACCGCGACGGCGACGTCGCCTTCGTGACGGTTCGGATCCTGCAGGCCCACCGGATCCGCGACGATGGCCGACTCCGGATCGATCTGCTGCCGGACGGGAGCTGACGCGTGCCGAACGTCGATCCTGCTGGACCGTGGTGGAGCCGCGGAATCACGCCGCTCCTCGTCGTCTGGCTGCTGCTCTCCGCCGCCGTCCTCGCGTTCGCCGCGCGCGACCTCTCGGTCCCGGGCCTCTACTACGACGAGGCGATCCATGCGGGACCCGCGCGGGCGCTCGTCGAGAACGCGCAAGCGCAGCCGCACCTCCCGGGCGCGCGCCAGCTCGAGCTGTTCGGTCGATCCGTGCCCTGGATGACGATGACCTACCTGGGAGCGCTGAAGGGCCTCGCGCTGGTCCCCGTGTTCGCGGTCTTCGGCGCCGACGTCGCGACGCTGCGCATCGCCACGCTCGCGTTCGGCTTGCTCGGTCTTCTGCTCACGCTGCTCGCCGCCGACCGCATCCTCGGGCGTCCTGCCGCCGTCGCCGGCGCGACGCTGCTGGCTCTCGATCCCAGCTTCCTCTTCCTGATGCGCTGCGACTTCGGACCCGTTGCACTCGCCCTCGTCTTCCGGGCCGGGGTCCTGCTGGCGGCCGTCGCCGGATGGCGCTCGCGCCGGCCGGCGCTGTTCTTCGCCGCCGGACTCCTGGCGGGCCTCGGGCTCTACCACAAGATCGACTTCGCGCTGTCGCTCGGGTCGGTGAGCCTCGCGCTGCTCGCCGTGAGGCCGCGCGTCGCGATCGACGCGTGGCGAGAGCGCTGGCGTGTGCTGGCGCCGGCTGCGCTCGGTCTGTTGCTGGGTCTCGCACCTCTGCTGCCCGCCCTGCCGAACGCAGTGCTCGCCGCGACGCAGATCGAAGCCGCGACGCGCAGCGGCCCGCCGCTGCTGCCGGTCCTCGCGATGACGCTCGACGGCTCGTACTTCTTTCGGCTGATCGCCGCGGGCGGACGCGTCGAGCAGCTCGCAGACGTGGCCCCGGCCCCGGGCACGCTGCTCGGGGTGCTGCTGCTGCTGTCCTTCGTCCCTCTCGCCGTTCGGGCGATTCGCGGGGATCTGCGCCAGCCGCACGACCGCGGCTGGCGGTTCGTCGCAGTCGCGTGCGCACTCGGTGTCGGCGGGCTGTCCCTGCTCCCCGGTGCGCAGAACGCGCATCACGTGATGAACGTCTATCCCTTCCCGCACCTGGCCGTCGGCGCCTCGCTCGCGGCCCTCTGGGCCGGCCGCGGCGCGGGGACCGACCGCGGCGCGGGGGCCACGCGAGTCCTGCGGGCCGTCCGGCGCGGGATCCTCGCGACACTCTTCGGCGCCGCCCTGCTGGCGAACGTCCAGGCGTCCGCCGCCACGTGGCAGCTGCTCGCGGCGACGGGAGGCCGGGGCTGGTGGAGCGATGCGCTGGATCGCTTCGCTGCGGAGATCGACGCGGACGCAGCCCCGTTCGTCGTGAGTCTCGACTGGGGCTTCCACGAGAACCTCGCCTTCCTCCGTCCCGACGTCACGCTCCGGAACCCCGGCTGGAAGCTGATGGCGTTGGCGCAGCAGCGGCAGGGATCCTGGTCGTTCTACGGCGGGCCGGGCACGCTGTATCTGTTCCATCCGAAGCGCTTCGATCTGCTCGGCTTCGGTCCGGCGTTCCGCGCGGCGCTCCGGGAACTCGACCCGAGCAGCTATCGACTGCGCCGGCACCAGGACCGGGAAGGGACGCCGGTGTTCCTGAGCGTCGAACTCCTCCGCGAGCACCGCCTCGGCTATCGCGGCGCCTTCGAGTTCGAACTCGATCCGGATTCGCGGGACCCGGACGGAGGACCGTCCTCCGATCCGACGCCGGAGCCCTGAGCTCCGCCGGGCGCGCCGGGGGGCTCCGGCTCTCCCGGCACCCCGCCGGCGTCGGGTGGCAGCCGCGCGAGCTCGGCGCGCAGCCGCTCCGCACGCGGGCCGCCGAGCGCGAGTGCGCGTTCCAGGAACTCGCGTGCGCGCGCCGTCTCGCCGAGGAACCGGTGCGCCTGCGCGAAGCGCCAGAGCTCGTCCTGCGTGGGGTCTTCGAGCTCGCGAGCGCGCCGCGTCCACCAGCGCGCCATGTCGCCGACGACTGCGCGGACTTCGGGCTCGCGCAAGACGCGCGCATACGCCGGATCCGCGACGATCATCCCGTAGTGCACGTAGCCCCGCTCGAGCAGCGCGCGCAGGTGAAGCGCCGTGGCGGCGGCATCTCCTCGGCGCGCCGCCGCCGTGGCGGACAGCAGCAGCGCCATCGAGCCGTCTGGATAGTTGATCGCCGCGTCGGCCACGACGAGTGCGCCGGAGTTCCACAAGCTCGCCCGATCCGCTGCGCGCACCGCGAAGAGCGCGACGAACGCCAGGCAGACGGCGACGGCGACGGCGCGGGCCCGCGCCGTCGCGGCTTCGGGGCGCACGCCGCGGGCGCTGCGCGCGCCGACCTCGATTCCCCGCAGAGCCGCGAGCAGCACGAGGCCGATCAGGCCTGGCAGCATCGTGTAGAGATAGCGGTCCGCCAGCGGAAACGGGAACGGCACGATCTGCGCCACCGGCAGCCACGCGCTCGCCGCGAAGGTCCAGTACACCGCCTCACGACTGCGCGCGCGGAGCGACGCGAGCAGCCGCCATGCCGAGAACGCGAGTCCCGCAAGCCCGGCGAGCCACCACGGGTCGAGCAGCGATTCGGCGGGCGCCGGCTCGTGGAACGTCGACAGGCCCCACGTGGTCGTCGCCATCGCGACGTAGCGGGCGGCGAGCGCGCAGATCGTGCGCGCCTGGACGAATGCGTCGCGCCCCACGTCCGCCTCTCCCAGCCCCCCCCGCTGCGCGGCCTGCCAGCCGAAGAACGCCACCACGAGCGTGAGGGCGGTCCACGTCGCGAACACGGCCCAGTCGACGCGACGGAATCGGGGGGGGCGTTCGTCGGTCCACGCGAGCACGAGCGCAACCGGCAGCGCAAAGGCCGCCGAGATCTTCGTCAGCACCGCGAGCGCAAAGAGCCCCGTCGCGACGGCGGGCCGCGCGCGAACCCACAGCAGCGCCGCCAGCGCGAAGGCCATCGACGCCACCGTCTTCAACTGGAAGATCCACGCCACCGCCTCGACGTTGGCGGGATGCACGAGGAACAGCAGACCGCCGGCAAGGGCCGCGAGGCGCGGCAGACCGGTGCGCAGGAAGAAGGCCACCAGCAGCACCGAGACGACGACGTGGAGCACGACGTTTGCGAGATGATGGCCGCGCGTGTCGGCGCCGGAGATCTCCCACACGGTTGCGTGCAGCAAGATGTGAAGCGGCGCGTAGTTCACGGTCTGGGCGACACCGGCGCCGTGCGGATCGAAGATCGGCCCGAGGTTCTCGAGCGCGAGACCATGGGCGAGCGGATTGTGGGCCACGTAGCCGTAGTCGTCGGAGACGAACGGGCCGTCGAGGGCGGCTCGGTACACGAGGCCGGTGACCACGAGGCCGATCGCGAACAGGCCGAGGCCGAGGCGCCAGGTCAGGGCGCCGCGGGGCTCCGGGCAGCCGGCCGTCGCAGTCGGCGCCACAGTGCTACTCGGCGCCTAGCCCGGAAAATTCATGAGCGCCCGACTCCGACGAACGCCGAAGACGACGGATCTTTCCGGCGTTCCCGCGACGGGCTTCATGAATCAACCGGGCTCGGACTGCGAGCGCAGCGTCGCGAGTTCGCTGCGCGCGGCGGCAGCCTCCGGAAAGTCCTCGGAACCGGCGAGCGCCTGCTCGAAAGCGCTGGCGGCGTCCTCCGGCCGGTCGAGTGCCTTGTACGCAAGACCGAGATGGTAGTGGTACGAGGGCGGGACTCCGCCCTCTTCTGCCGATTCGGAAAACTCGATCGCCGTGCGGAACTGCGGAAGCGCCGCCTCGGCGAGCCCCCGCCGCAGCAGTACGAAGCCGAGCGTATCCGCGACCGCAGGGGAGTCCGGGAGGGCGCCGCGCGCCTCCTGCGCGAGCTGCAGCGCGCGCTCGAGATCGCGTCCCTCGAGCGCGAGGAGATAGGCCAGGTCGTTCTTCGCGCCGGTCCGCTGCGGCGTCTCGGCGAGCACCTGCTCGAGCAGCTCGATGGCCCGGGCGTTCTCGCCGCGTTCCATCTGGAGGCGGGCGAGCAACAGTCGGCCGGACGGCGCGAGCGTGCCGCCTCGCTGCTGCGCCTCGAGCGTCTCGAGGCCCTTCTCGAGTCCCTCCGTCCGAGCGAGCAGACCGACCAACAGCGGCCCGGTCCCGGCGCCTCCTTCGGCTCGGTCGAAGGCGTGGCGCGCGTCCACGAGCGCGGCGTCGACGTCCCCCCGCGCCGCCCGAATGCGGGCGCGCAGCACCAACAGCGGGACGGCGTCCGGGGCGCTCGCCAGGGCTTCGTCGAGCCGCGCGAGCGCGGCGTCGACGCGCCCCTCGGCAACGTCGAGCCGGACCAACCGATCGACGAGGCGGATGTCGTTCGGGAATCGCTCCCGGGCCGCGTCGAGCGTCTGGCGCGTGCGTTCCGGGTCGCGGCCGCCCTCCTGGTTGGAGAACAACAGCACGGCCTCGACGGGCGCTTGCTCCTGCGCCAGCAGATCGTCGAGCAGCTTCCGCGCGGCCGGTTCCCGGCCCGTGCGGTAGAGCGCCTGCGCCATCCAAACCGCCTCGTCCAGATTCAGCGATCCCTGCCGCGCCCGCTGCAGGCGCTGGAGTGTCTGGACGGTCTCCGTCCACGCCGCTGCCTCGAGGTGGATCCTCGCCTCGATGCGCAGCAGGTCGAGCGTCTGCCCGGGCTCGAGCTGGCGCGCGCGTTCGAGCGCCGCCAGCGCCGCTTCGGGGCGGCCGAGCCGCTGCTCGGTCTGCGCGAGCAGCCGCTCGACGGGGGCCGACTCCGCCGACGCCGAGAGCTCGCGGAGCTGCTCGGCTGCGCGCGTCAGATCCCCCTCCACGAAGGCGAGATAGGCCTCGGCGAATCGGGTCTCCGGACTGCCCGCGTGCTCGCGCTGCAGCTCCGCGAGGACGCTCCGGGCGCCGTCGAGATCGCCCCGCGCGACGAGCATGTCGACGCGGGCGGCGCGGACCACCTCTGGTTGGTCCGTCTGCTCGGCAACCCCGCGCAGGTGTTCGTCCGCCGCTTCCGGGCTGTCCCAGAGCGCCAGATGCCGGGCATACAGGACCTGCGCAGACGCGTCCCGCGTCCGCTGCTCGAGCAGCGGACGCAGCCTGTCGAGACCCGATCCATCGGCCCGCTGCGCCAACCGCGCAAGCGCGGCCCAGTCCGCGAGCCGGGCGGGATCTCGCGCCACGCGCCGCTCGAGGACCCAGCGCTGCAGATCCCGATCTCCGGCCTGCCGTGCGTAGCGGAGTGCCGCTTCGAGCGCGGTCGACTCGGCCGCGGGGGAGGGTTCGGCGACCTCGACCGCGCGGCGGAAGGCGGCAGGCGCCTCGCTGCGCCGCGCTTCCGAGCTGGCGAGCAGCATCCCGCGCTCCAGCCACGCCCGCGCCGGCCACGACGGATCCGCGCTGGAGTCCTTTTCGGCCAGCTCGATGCCCCGGTCCAGCGCCGCCAGCGCCGCCTCCTCGCTCACTTCGGCCGGAACGGCTTCGGACCCGAGCCTCCGCCCGCGCAGCAGCGCCCGGTACGTGACGCCCAGATGCATCTGGGCTGCGAACGAGTCCGGCTCGAGTTCCACGACCCGCTGGGCGTGGGCAAGCGCCGCGGATCCGTCGCCCTCGGCGAGTGCTACCTCGGAACGGACGATGTGCCCCAGGGCGTTGTCCGGCTCGCGAGTGAGCACGTCGTCCGCCAGCGTCCTGGCCTCTTCCATGTCCTGTCCCAGCAGGAGTCTGGCCAGTTGCAGCGCCGCGTCGCTCTGCTCCGGGGCGAGCCGGTGCGCCTCGCGATAGAAGAACAGGGCGTCCTCGTAGCGCTCCTGGCGTTTCAGCAGCTCTGCGATGCGGGCGTTGATGTCGGCGCTCTTGGGATCGATCTGCAGCGCGTTCTTGAGCTCGAGGAGCGCCTCCGTCGACTTGTCCTCCTCGGCATAGGCTTCGGCTCGCGTGAGATGCTCGGCGAGGCGTTCCTCGTCGGACTGACAGCCGAGTGCCAGCGCGACGAGCAGCGCCAGCGCAACGACAGCCCCGGCCCGACCGACAGCCACGTGGATCACGGTGCCCCCTCGCTGCGCGCGCCGGCATCGAGCTGCGCGAGCTGCTCGCGAGCCTCCTCGACGCCGGGGAACGAGCCCGCGTCGAGCGCGAGCTGTAGCTCGCGGCGCGCTGCCTGGGTGTCGCCGCGCTTCGCGAGCGCGACGCCGAGGTGGTAGCGCGCCATCGGAAAGCTCGGCCGGGCCTGCAGCGCCTTTTCGAACGCCTCGACGGCGAGATCGAACTCGCCGCGCTGGATGTGGACCCATCCCAGCGTGTCCTGCACGTCGGGTCCCGGCAGCGAGCGCGACGCGCGCCGGGCCAGGCCGAGCGCGCGGTCGAGGTCGCGGCGTTGTTCGGCCAGCAGCCACGCCAGATCGTTGGCCGCGCCGGCATGGCCGGGATGCGCTTCGAGCAGCGCCTCCAATCTGCGCTCTGCCTCGTCCGTCTGGCCCGCTTGCAGGTACGCCTGCGCCGCGCTGTACAGGGCCTCCGGATCGCCTTGCGACGACTCGGCCGCCTCGTCGAACAGCGAGGCGGCCCGCTCCGCATCGCCCTGGGCGAGTGCGATCCGGCCCAGACCGACGAGCGCCGCGGGCAGCGACGGGGCGGCTTCGCGCGCCCGCTCGAACGCCTGGCGGGCGGCCTCGGCATCGCCCTGCGCGAGCGCGGCGCGGCCGACCAGCGCGTGGAAGGGAGCATGCTCGGGGTGCCGGGCGGCGGCGCGTTCGGCGGCCTGCCGCGCGCGATCCGTGCGGCCGGCCTCGATCCCGAGGTCGACGAGCGCCCGCAGCGCCACCTCGTTGGGCGGCGCGAGCAGATCGAGCTCGCTCGCCTCGAGGCGCTCGAACGCGGACTCGGCGCCGCGCTGCTCGCGATCGAGGTAGGCCCGCTCGGCTGCGGCGTGCCCGGCGAACTCCTGCTTCTCTGCGAGGGTCGCGAGCAGCGCCTCGGCTTGCTCGGGCCGGCCGAGCGCCACCTGGGCGCGGGCGGCGATGAGATGCGCTTCGGGACCCGTGACGCCCCGGGAGCCGATGTGGTTTCGCGCGAAGGCGAGGGCTTCTTCGAACTCGCCGCGCTCAAGCTGCACCCGCGCCAGCTGGAGCGCGGCGTCGCTTCCGCTCACGTCCAGACGGACGGCCTCGCGAAGCTGCATCTGGGCCTCCTCGAGATCACCGAGGACCAGCGCCGCCCGCGCCGCCGCCATGCGCGCCGGCGCGTTGTTGGGCCACGCCGTGATCGACCGCTGCAGCAGCTCGAGCGCCTCCGCCGGCGTGCCGCGCCCGAGCGCCACCCGGCCGAGCACGAGGTCGCGATACGCGGGCTCCCGGAGCGGCTTTCCCTCCACCTCTGCGTCGTCGTAGCGGCCGAGATCGATCAGCACCGCAGCGCGCTCGAAGCGGAGTTCCTCCGGCGGAGCCTGCAACCCCGCCAACGCGCGATCGACGGCTTCCAGCGCGGCCTCCGGCTCCTCTTGGCGGCGGAGCAGCGACGCGAGCGCTGCCCAGGCCGAGGGGGTGTCCAGGGTCTCCGCTGCCTCGCGCAGCAGATCGACCGCCTCCGCGGGGCGTCCCGCGGCAGCCAACCGGCTCGCCAGCGCGACCCGGACATCGAGCGCGTCCGGGTGCTTTGCCACCTGTTCGCGCAGCAGCTCGATCGCGCGGTCCGTGCGCTTCACATCGTCGAGGAAACCGAGGACGAGGGAAACGATGCCCGGCTCCGAGCCGTAGCGCTCGAGGCACTCCTCGACCTGTGCGACCCCGCGGTCGACGTCTTCCCGGATGGCCGAAAAGAAGCGCGCCTGCAGGACACAGGTGTTCGCCGCGGCGCCCGGCAGGGTGTCTTGCGCCGCCGTGCGCGCCGCTGCGAGCGCCTCTTCGGCTTCGTCGAGCCGGCCGAGTTTTTCGAACGCGAACGCCCGGAACGCCAGAGCCTGGAAGTTGTTCGGTTCGATCGCCAGCATCCGATCGGCGCTCTCCAGCGCGAGTTCGCCGTTGGCGGCGCCAAGCGCCGCCTGCGCGCGGATCGCGAGCGCCATCATGTTCTCCGGCTCGCGCGCGAGGACCTCTGCCGCGACCTCGAGAGCCTGCTCCGGGCTGCGCAGCGACAGCTGCGTCGAGGCGAGCAGCAGGCCGGCGTCCACGCCAAACTCTTCGGTGTTGGCGGCGCGGCGCAGGTGCGCGATGGCCAGCGAAGCCTGGCCGGTCTGGACGAGCGCGAGTCCGAGCCGGTAGCGGGCCTCCGCGTGGTCCGGCTCGTTCGCCAGCAGGTCCCGGAGCGGTTCGATGGTCCGTCCGATCTCGCCGGCTTCCTGCAGTGCTCGGATCTCGTCGATGCGCGGCGGACCGCAGCCGAACGCGAACGACGCGATCGCCAGGACTGCGATCGGCGCGGCGAGCGCACGGGCCGCAGCGACGCGTGCGCGCCGGCGCAGCCCGGAACCAGCGTCACCGACGGGGCGGCTCGGAACGATCGGCATCAAGAATCCTCCTCCAGAGGGAACCCGAAAGGATACGGGAACTCTGGACGTCGGCAAAAGCGAGATCCCCACGGATCTTCGCGCTTCGGCAGGAGTGCACCGGGGGGCTCGCGAAGTGTCAGCGGATCCGGATCCAATCCGGGTGCACGCTGCACGCGAGTCCGGCGCGCCGAAGCCGGTGCTACCGTGCGCCGGATGGTCGGCGCTCTCTATTTCTTCTCGTTCCTCTCGGGAGCGGCGGCACTCATCTATCAGGTCGCGTGGGCCAAAATGCTGGCGCTGAGCTTCGGCGCCACGACGCTGGCCGTCAGCGCCGTCGTGGCGGGGCTGATGGGCGGCATGGGGCTCGGTGCCGGCCTCTACCACCGCGCGCATCGCCGCACGCGGGCGCCGCTGCGCACCTACGCCGGCCTCGAGTTCGCGATCGCCGTCAGCGCCTTTTTGCTGACGCGCCTGCTGGTGCCGTTGCCGCAGTGGTTTGCGACGCTGGCCAGCGACGTGCCGTCGGGGCTCGCCACCGATTTGCTCCGGGTCGCAGCGAGCTTCGCGCTGCTGGCGATCCCCGCGGCGTTCATGGGAGCCACCTACCCAGCGCTGTGCGCCGCGCTGATCCGCTCCCGGAGTGGCGTCGAGCGGCACCTCGGCGCGATCTATGGTCTCAATACCCTCGGCGCGGCGAGCGGAGCGCTGCTCGCCGGCTTCGTGACGGTCGAGCAGCTCGGCCTCTTCGGCTCGACGCTGCTCGCGAACGGGATCAACGTCGCCGTCGGACTCGGCGCGCTCGCGCTCGTCCAGCAGCGGGCCCGGCACGGGACCCCGGATCGACCCGATACCGCGGACGCGCCGCTCGAGTCGCGTCTCCCGCGGCCGCTCATCGGCGCGGTCCTCGTGGTCTCCGGCTTCGCCACGCTCGGTTACGAGATCGTCTGGTTCCGCGCGCTCCGCTACCTGGTCGGCAACAGCACCTACGCGCTGACCAACGCGCTGGTGGTCTTCCTGCTCGGACTCGGCTTCGGCGCTCTGCTGTACCAGCCGGTCCTGCGGCGGCTGCGGGCGGAGCGCGCGCTCGGCGCGTGCCATCTCGCCATCGGCTTCCTCGCGCTCGCGGTGATCGCGGGGACGCACTGGATCCTGACGGATCCGGGCATCAAGGACCATCTCAGCATCTTCTCGCCGGTCTTCCAGATCCAGCCGTGGTGGTGGAGACTCGGCGCCACGTCGCTCGCGGCCGTCGCGCTGATGCTGCCGGCAACGCTGCTGATGGGGCTCTCGTTTCCGATCGCCAGCCGACTGTTCCTCGACCGCGTGGGCTCGATCGACCGGCGCGCGGGCGGCGCCTATCTGCTCTCCAACCTGGGGAGCATCACCGGCTCGGTCGTCGCGGCGTTGCTCCTGCTGCCGTGGTTCGGAACCGTCGGCTCCACCAAAGTGCTGGCGGGACTGAGCGGACTGACGGGGGCTGGTCTCCTGCTGGTGGCAGGGCCGCGAACGCTGCGCGCGGTCGCGGCCTCGCTCGGCGGCCTGGCCCTGCTGGCGGGCGCCTCGACCCTGCTCCCCCAGCGCCTCCCGATCGACGGGGATGGCATCGTGCGGCTGATGCTGCCGCAGATCCTCTACGAGAAGGAAGGGGACCTCGCGTCGGTCCAGGTCCGGAGCTCGGCGGAAAATCCCGCCCACCGCGGCATGGTGATCGACGGCACGGTGATCGCCGCGAGCCGCGGCTGGATCCCGACTCTCTACGAAAAGCAGGTGCTGCTCGCCCACCTGCCGATGCTGCTCGATCGCAGCATCCGGCGGACGCTCAACGTCGGGCTCGCCTCGGGCTCGACCGTCGCGGCGCTCGCCTCGTACCCCGGCGTCGAGACGCTCGACGTCGTCGAAATCAACGCTCCGGTGCTCGACGCCGCGCGCTACTTCGAGGAGTCCGCGGTCCTCGCGGATCCGCGCGTCGCGGTCGAGATCGAGGACGCCGTCCACTCGCTGCTGCGCAGCCCGACGCGCTACGACCTGATCATTGCGGACGGCAAGCAGAACGAAGACTTCTCGGGAAACGCCCGGATCCTGTCGCGGGAGTTCTACGCGTTCGCCGCACAGAGCCTGACGCGCTGCGGCCTCTTCGTGCAGTGGATCGCGCTCTCCCTGGTGCCCGAAAGCTTCGATACGGTGCTGCGCACGTTGCTCGACGTCTTTCCCGAGGTGGAGGTCTTCTACGCGCCGCCGAGCAATGTCTTCATGGTGGCCTCGCAGTGCCCCATCCAGGGCCGCCCGCAGCGGACGGAGGCGGATCTGCGGGGGCTGCAAGCCGAGCAGGACCTGCTCGCCTACGGGTATTCCGGTCCCCGCGACCTGCTGTCCCGCTGGATCGCCAGCGCCGCGGGCCTGCGTGCGGCGCTGCCCGAGGGGCCGATCAATGCGGCGGATCGGCTGGTGCTCGAGTACACGACGTATCGGGCGCCGCTGGCGGGGTTGCGATCGCCGGTGCCGAACCTCGAGCGGCTGCTGGCCGCGAGCGCGCGCGCCCTGTCCCCGGCCGGACGGGCGTTCGCGCCCGCCGAGCAGGCCGAGGCGCGTCGCTCTCAGCGCTTGTTCGAAGCCTACCGGAAGAGCATGGCCGGGCAGCACGAGGACGCCCGCCGGCTGGCCCGCCAACTGCTCGCCGATCAGCCGCACTACGAGCCGGCCCGGCAGGCGCTCGAGCAGTTCCGCCGGCAGTGAGCCGGCAGGACCAGAGCCGGAGGGACCGGAGCGGCCGGGAACACATTGGGAACATCCTTGACCTATTGTGGAACCAGATTTCCACTGGCGGCGCTGCCGGCGCCGGAAACGGCCTTGCGGATTTCCTGTGAACTTATTTGATTTCGAGGACTTGTAGCGCTTCTTGCGAGTCCCTCGGGTTCGGCATGCGCTTTGCTTCATGAACGGGTGGGCTCGATTTCGAAGCGTCCGACGACGTCAGGGCAGGGTGCCGCTGGCAGGATCTACGATCGGTCTGGTTCGTTCCCCTCAGGTTCGTCCCTCTCGATTGGCGATTGGCTGGGGTCGGAAGCGAAGTCGAGGCACCAAACTTCATCACTCGAGGAGAAAGTAGATGCGCAAACTCTCATACTTGTTGGCAGCGGCGGTGTTGGTCGTCGCCGGCTCGGCCAGCGCGGGTCCGCTCGGGGGCGGAGCCCTCAGCCTCACGATCGGCACGCTTCCGGGGCTCACGATTCCGATCACCGCGGGCTTCACCACGGACGGCACCAACGTGACGGCCACGGCCACGAACGCGATCAGCGGCGCGACGACCTTCGTCGGCATCACCAATGCGCCGCCGATCACGCGCGTCCAGGGCGTCCTGACCGGCAACGCAACCGGGCAGCTCGTCCCGGGTGCCGGCACGGGGGCGAATGCGCTCGGGCTCCAGGGCGTTGCGAACGTCGTCGCTTACGGCGGGTACGTGACCTTGGTGGCGGTCCCGCTGAGCTCGCTCGGCAACCCGGGCTCGGCCTTCAGCGTCATGGGTGGCGGCGGCACCATCATCCAGTTCACCGGCAATGGCTGGACGACGGGGACCGCCATGTTGACGGTTCCGTCCACGACGGTCGCGGGCGCCACGCAGACGCCCACGGTCGCTACCGTCGCAGGCACGAACAACCTGGTCGGCGGTGTCGGGCAGATCACGTTCATCAGCCCGGTGCTGATCCGCACGAACCTGGCCGGCGACCTGCCCACCGTCGTCGCGCTGACGCTGAACTTCGTTCCGGAGCCCGGCACGCTGATGCTGATCGGTGCCGGCATTGCCGGACTGGCCGCCTACGGCCGCCGGCGGGCCTCGAACTGAGTTCGTAGGCCTTCCGCTCGTTCCGAAAGCGGTCCCCTCGCACGCGCGGGGGGGCCGTTTTCTTTTGGCGCCTGGGAACTGTGGCGCCTGGGAAGGATCGGAGATCGCGCGGGGCCGGCCCGCTCACTGCGTTCCGTTCCCAGTTCGGTTTGTATTTCTCGTAGGCTCTCCGCCCGTTCCGAAGACGGTCTGCCGCCCGAAGGGAGACTCCTCGCGGCGCTCCGAAGAACAGGGTGGAGCCGGTGGCGGAGCGAGCTAGCATCCGCCTGGTTGGGTTCCGGGCTGGCATCCTGCGTTGGCATTCTGCGTTAGCATCCGCGGGGAGCGGTGAATCGGGCCGGACGTCGGTTCGACGACCCGGTTCGCATCGCATCGACACGACGTGCAGAGCTCTGCTGCTGCACGTCGGAGGACGGGAATCGACATCATGCGCAAGTTTTTCGGCTTTCTCGCAATCGGCATGTTCTTGTGCGCCGGCTCGGCCAGCGCGGGGCCGCTCGAGAGCGGTAGCCTCAGCGTTACGATCGGCACGCTCCCGGGTCTCACGGTTCCGATCACCGGGGGCTTCACCGCTAGCGGTAACAACGTGACGGCCACGGCCTCCAACGCGATCAGCGGTACGACGGAGTTCATCGGCATCACCAATGCGCCGCCGATCACGCGCGTCCAGGCCCTCCTGACCGGCAACGCAACCGGCCAACTCGTCCCGGGCGCCGGCACGGCCTCGAATCCGCTCGGGATCCAGGGCCTTGCGAACGTCGTGGCGTACGGCGGGTATGTGACCTTGGTGGCAGTCCCGCTGGATCCGCTCGGCAACCCGGGCTCGGCCTTCAGCGTCATGGGCGATGGCGGCACCATCATCCAGTTCACCGGCGCGGGCTGGACGACGGGGACGGTCACGGTCATGGCTCCGCTCACGACGGTCGCCGGCGCGGCGGAGATGGACAATATCTCGACCATTACCCCCATGGGCACGAACATGCTGGACGACGGCGCCGGGCAGATCACGTTCATCAGCCCGGTGCTGATCCGCACCAACCTGGCCGGCGACCTGCCGAGCTTCGTCTCGCTGACGCTCACGTTCGCTCCGGAACCGGCAGTGCTGCTGCAGTCCGGAGCGGCGGCCCTCGGCGTGCTGGGCGTCGCCGCGCTGCGCCGCCGGCGGGCTTCGCGCTAGCCACGAACGACGTCGCGACGCGGCCACGGGGCTCTCGTCGCGCATCTCCTGGACGCGGCTCCCTCTAGAGAGGGAGCCGCGTTTCTGTGTCCGGTCCCGCCTGGCGCCCCGGATCGACGTCGGGCGCAGACGCGGTGGCTGCCGAACGGAATGCGCCCCCTCCGCAGCGATTTTCTGCTGCGCGTGGAACGGCGATCGAGGACTGCGATACAGTCTTGGGCTTTGCGCGAGCGGCTGCGCGAGGGGCACCACCCAGGGAGACCGATCTTGCTGAACCGAATCCTCGATTCCAAGTGGACCTACATCGTGCTGATCAGCGGGCTCGTGGTGGCCGCGGTCGTGTCGCAGTTCGAGCTCCGTGTCCCCGGCCGGCCGATGGGCTCCCCCGCCGACATCACCGCGCTGTCGGAGCGGGACGATCTCAATGTGGTGTTCCTGGTGATCGACACGCTGCGCAACGGCCGCCTGGGAAGCTACGGCTACGAACGCGATACGAGCCCGATCCTCGATGCGATCGCCCAGACGGGCGTTCGCTTCGCGCGGACGGAGGCCGAATCGACCTGGACGAAAACCTCGATGGCCTCGTTGTGGACGGGCCTCAACCCCACCCGCACCGGAATCACGAGCTACGACCACGTGATTCCCGAAGAGGCGACGATGCCCGCGGAGATCTTCCGGGATGCCGGCTACCGGACCTTCGGCGTATTCCGGAACGGCTGGGTCGAGGCCAACTTCGGCTTTTCGCAGGGCTTCGAGGTGTACTTCAAGCCGCAGCCGAGCCGCACGCCGGACCGCTTCGAGCGGCGGCCTCCGGGAACCCCCGCGCTGCAGGGCACCGATCTCGACGCCACGGAGGCCGGCGTCGAGTTCCTGCGCTCCGTCGGCAACGACAAGTTCCTGCTGTACCTCCACTACATGGACGTCCACCAGTATGTCTACGACGACGTCGCGGCCAGCCTGGGCTTCGGCACGAGCTTCTCGGATGTCTACGACTCCGCGATCCATTGGACGGACCGGAACGTCGGCCGGATCTTCCAGGAGCTGGAGGATCGCGGGCTCTCGGACCGCACGATCGTGGTGATCGCGTCGGATCATGGCGAGGCGTTCTACGAGCACGGCCTGGACGGGCACGCGAAGAATCTGTACCGCGAGGTCACCGAGGTCCCGCTGCTGCTGAGCTTCCCGTTCCGGCTCGATCCGGGCATCGTGGTCGACGCGCTGGTGCGAAACGTCGATGTGTGGCCGACAGTGCTGGAGCTCGTGGGGCTTCCGGCGCTACCGGCGACCGACGGGCAGTCGCTGGTTCCGCTCATGCTCGCTTCCGCGGAAGCGGGATCCCCGGGCGGATCGCCCGTCGAGGACTCGCTGCTCGCGTTTGCGTTCCTCGACCGGTGGTGGGGCCAGCGGAGCAAGGATCCCGTGCGGCTCCTGTCGGTGCGCCGAGGCCCGTACCGGCTCTACCACTCACCCGACAAGCCCGATCTGCTGGAACTCTACGATCACCGGAGCGACCCGACGGAGCAGATCAACCTCGCGGAGGAACAGCCGGAACTCGTGGACGAACTCGGCGCCCTCTCGGAGAGCCGCCTCGACGATGAGGTGGTCTGGAAGGCGGACCAGGTCGAGCTCGACGAGATGCAGCTCAATCAGCTTCGCGCGCTCGGCTACGTGGTGGAGTAGGCGCTTCTGCGCCGCCGGACGGCATTTCTGCGGGGCGCGCATCGTCGCGTGGGTGGCGCCGCCACAATGTGACGGCGGTGCGCGCTCCGGGGTCGGGCCGGGCAGGCGTTCGGAACCGGTGCCAGTACGGCTCCGGAATGTTCTCCCACGGCAGCCAGGCCGCATCGATCCGAACCCGCTCGTAGTCGCGCGAGAGCGAGGTGCGGATCTGGTTCGAAAGCCGCGGCGCCCGGGGGCCCTGCCAGATCCAGTCCGGGAACTCCCGCAGCGAGTCCGCCTCCTCGAATTGCTCCACACGCAGATCCGTGTAGAACAGCAGCGAGTAGCGAGAACTGCTGGTGAGCAGCAACTGGCCGGGTCGGGCCTCCTCGCGCAGATGCTCGACCACCGCGCGCACCGGGCCGCGGTATTCGCCGAGCAGCTCCTGCGCGTGGTCCCACAGCGGAACGTACACCAGCGGACCGGGCGGAAACTCTCGCAACAGCTCTCGCGTGAGGCGCTCGGCCGGCTGCGCCCAGGGCGGGAGCTGCGCGGCGATCGCGCCGACACGCTCGGCGCCGAGCAGACGGACCGGCAGCCCCGCCACGAGGAACGGGGCCACGGCGATCGCGTCGGTCACGACGAGCACGGCGCCGAGCCCCCACGCTGCCGCGGGCCGGTTGGGCAGCAGACCGCGGATCGTTCCGGCGCTGGCCAGCGCGAACAGCGGCAGCTGACCGGCGAGGTAACGGAAGAACGGAAACGGCGCGGGCATCGCGAGCAGCGGCGTTCCCAGCGCGAGCGCCAGCGCGATCAAGGCCCAGCCGGCCGCGCCGGAGTTCGTGTCGGCTCGGCGCGCGTGCAGGACCAGCCCGCCCGCGGCCGCCGCGCTGCCGGCGAGCGTGAGAGCGAGGAACGCGGCAAGGACCGCCGGCGTCGCCGGCGCCACGGCGGTCACAAGCCACGCGCCGGTGGCCGCGACGACCGCCGCGCGTGCGGCGCGTCGGCTCGATGCGGGAAGAGCGCTCAGGGCGCGCCAGACAAGCGGGACGGCGAGCAGGAAAGGCCACGTGTAGATGTGGATCTCGAGCGCGTACGCCCGCAGCGTCACCGCGTAGCGCAGCCACGAATCGATCGCCTGACCGGCATCGCCATAGCTGCGGTCCCACATCCTGCCGTACACGAAGAACGGACCGAAGACGGCCGCGGCGAGCAGCCCGGCTCCGACGACGCGCGCCACCAGCGCGCGGTCTCGGTACACGGTCGCCGCATGCAGCGTCGCCGCGAGACCGAGCACGACGATCTGCGGCGGGAACACGTACGCCAGCGCGGCCGCGGCCAGCGCCATGCCGATGAATCCGCGATGGGGACGGGCGGCGTTGTAGGCGGCCAGGAAGGCGACGGACAGCAACGCGGAGAGCGCGTAGTAGCGGCATTGCCGCGACAGGAGCAGGAACGACACCGACAGC
>CAYOHN010000036.1:0-18464 GCA_964403735.1 uncultured Spirochaetales bacterium
ACTGCGTCCGCGTGACCGGCGCGCTGCGCGCTTTCTCGTTTCGGCGCTCCAGTCGGCGGTGTTCAACGAGGTTCTCGCCGGGCGCCCGCTGGCGCTCGACGAGGTCGCGGCGGGAGAGGTCGCCCAGGTCGTGGATTCGGGGGGCTTGTTCGTCGTGGACGATGCGGTTCGGGAGGCGCCGCGCGCCGCCCGCTTCGAGATCAGCGCCACCGGACCGATCTTCGGCAGCGGCGGGCGCGACCCCGCGCCGACCGGCGCGGCGGCCGAACGCGAGCGCGTCGCGCTCGCGTCCCTCGGCGTGTCCGACGAGACTCTGCGGAACGCGCCCGCGGGCCTGCGCCTACGGGGCGCGCGCCGCGCGTTCCGGACTCCCGTATCCGCTGCCGAACTCCGCGTCGAGGGCGACGCGCTGCGGCTGTGCTTCTCGCTCGGCGCCGGCACTTACGCGACCGTACTCGTCGAGGAGCTGTTCGGGGCGGTCGACGACGGCGCGCCGCCCAGTGACGCGAGCGGCCGCTGCGAGTAGAATCTTTCCTCGTACCGCCACGAGGAGACGTGGCCACGAGGAGACGTGCATGGGCAACGAGACCCCTCGGATCAAGATCGCGGACGACGTCACCCAGCTGATCGGGAACACCCCGCTCGTCCGGCTCCACCGCGTCACGCGCGGCCTCGACGCCACCATCCTCGTCAAGCTCGAGAGCCAGAATCCGGCGTCCAGCGTCAAGGACCGCATCGGCTTCGCGATGATCGAAGCGGCAGAGCGCGAGGGCAAGCTGGTGCCGGGCAAGACGGTGATCGTCGAGCCGACCAGCGGCAATACCGGCATCGCGCTCGCCTTCGTGGCCGCGGTGAGGGGCTATCAGTGCGTGCTCGTGATGCCCGAGACGATGAGCCCGGAACGCCGGGTGGTGTTGCGCGCGTTCGGCGCCAAGCTGGTGTTGACGGAAGGACCGAAGGGCATGCGCGGCGCCATCGAGAAGGCCAACGAGCTGCTCGCGAAGCTTCCGTCGGCCTACATGCCGCAGCAGTTCCAGAACCCGGCGAACCCGGAGGTCCATCGCCGGACGACGGCCGAGGAACTCTGGCGCGACACCGATGGCAAGATCGACGCGGTGATCGCCGGCGTCGGCACCGGAGGGACGATTACCGGCATCGCGCAGGTGATCAAGGAACGGCGACCGTCGTTCCAGGCGATCGCCGTGGAGCCGACGGCCAGCCCGGTGCTCTCCGGCGGCCCCCCGGGTCCGCACAAGATCCAGGGCATCGGCGCCGGCTTCGTCCCCGACGTGCTCGACACGAAGCTCGTCGATGCCGTGCTCCAGGTGGACAACGAGCAGGCCTTCGCGATGGCGCGACGGCTCGCGGCCGAGGAGGGAATCCTGTGCGGGATCTCGTCGGGCGCCAACGTCCACGCGGCGATCGAATACGCCAGGCAGCCCGGGAACCAGGGCAAGGTGATCGTCGCGATCATCCCGAGCTTCGGCGAGCGCTACCTCAACACCGATCTGTTCGCTCCGTTCCGCTACGAGGGCAGTGACGACGTCTGATCGCGACGCCACGATCGCCCGGCTTCCTCCGCTGCTGTTGCCGTTCCGGGGCCGCCTGCCGCGGATCGACGCGACGGCGTGGATCGCGCCGGGAGCCGTGGTGGCCGGAGACGTCGAGATCGGCGCCGAGAGCAGCGTCTGGTTCGGCAGCGTCGTCCGGGGAGACGTCCATGCGATTCGCATCGGCGCGCAGACGAACCTCCAGGACGACTGCGTCGTGTACGTGACGAAGGATCAGTTCCCGGCCTCTATCGGCGACGGCGTCACCGTCGGGCACCGGGCCACCGTGCACGGCTGTACGGTTCGCGATGGCGCACTGATCGGCATCGCCGCCGTCGTGCTCGACGGCGCGGAGGTCGGCGAGGAGGCGCTGGTGGGCGCCGGCGCGCTGGTTCCCCCGGGCGCGAAGATTCCGGCGCGTCATCTCGCGCGCGGCGTGCCGGCACGCGTCGTGCGCGAACTCAGCGAGGAAGAGCTGCGCCTGCAGCGGGAGCGCGCGCTCGAGTACGTCGAGACGGCGCGAGGCTACGCAGAGCGCCCGCGCTGATTGGGGGGCGCCGTCCGTGTGTCAGCGCGGCCCGCGGAAACCGGGCAGTGCGCGCGTCCACAACCCGAGCCCCAAGGTGGCGACCGTCGCGAGCAGCGCATAGGGAATTCTTCCGCGCAGCGCGTCCCGTGTGATCTCGGCGGCGAGCGCGCGCTCCTGGTCGGTGATCGCGCCGTCGCTCGGCGGCAGGGACCGGAAGCCTTCGAGCAGCGCCGGTAACGCCAGCACGAGACAGAAGAACAGGAAGAACGCGAAGAAGTACAGAGCCACCAGCGTGAATCGGGGCCGGAACGTGACGGGCGCCGGCCGCGGTCGGCGCGCCGGCGGTCGCGGAGAGGGATCCATCCCCGCTACGCTACGGGTGTCCTGCGGGCCGGTCAACGCGCTCTCTGCGGATTCACTGTTCTGCTGCCCTCGCGTCGCGTCCGGACTCGCGCTTTCCCCGCCGCAGTCCCGACGGAGTCCCCGCCGTGTCCGCCCCTCGCCACCACCTCGTGATCATCGATGCGGCTAACTGTCTGTACCGGGCATTCTTCGCGATCCCGCCGCTGAGGACGGCGGGCGGAGTTCCCACCAATGCGGCGTATGGCTTCGTCAACATGGTCAACAAGGCGCTGCGCGAGGAGCGGCCCGATCACGTCGTGGTCGTCTTCGACGCGCCGGGCGGCGCTCCGTTCCGCGAGGAACTCTATCCCGAGTACAAGGCGCATCGCGATGCGCAGCCCGAGGACCTGAGTGCGCAGCTCCCGGCGGTGCGCGAGTTGGTGGACGCCTATCGCCTCCCGGTGTTCGAGGTGCCCGGCGTCGAGGCCGACGACGTGATCGCGACGCTGATCCGACAGCTGCCCGCGGATTGGCGCGCGACGATCCTCTCGACCGACAAGGATCTGATGCAGCTGGTCGGCGATCGGGTGCATTTGCTCGACACCATGAAGGATCGCCGCTACGGGCCTGCCGAGGTGACGGAGCGCTTCGGAGTCCCGCCCGAGCGCGTGCTCGACGTGCGGGCGCTGGTCGGGGATCCCAGCGACAACATTCCGGGCGTGAAGGGCATCGGCGACAAAGGCGCCGCGAAGCTGATCGCGGAATGGGGCGACCTCGAGAACCTGCTGGCGCATGCCGAGGAGATTCCCCAGGCGCGCACGCGCAACGCATTGCGCGAGCAGGCGGAACAGGCGCGGCTCTCGAAGCGTCTCGCGGCGTTGAAGGAGGACGTCGCGCTTCCCTTCGGACCCGACGCCCTGGCGTGTCAGGAGCCGGATCGCGAAGCGCTGCGCGGACTCTTCCGCCGGCTCGAGTTCGGGCGCCTGCTCGCGGAAATCGAGGCCGGCGACGCGGCACGGCCGCCCGCTGCCGCGCGCTCCACCACCAGGGTGCCCGCGGGTTCTGGAACCGAGCTGCCGGCGCCGCCGGTCGAGATCCCGCGCGACGAGGCCGCGCTGTCGGCGCTCCTCGCGCGCGTGGCGGCTGCGCCGCGCGTGATCGTGATCCCGGTCGGCGGAGGCGACAACGTGCGGCGCGCGCCGCCGGTGGGTCTCGCCTTCGCGTTCGGTGACGGCGAGGGGGGCTACGTCCCCTTCGGTCATCGTTCGCTGATCGACGGGCGCCAACTGCGCGCCGAGCCGGTCGCGGAACGAGTCGGGCGCGTGATCGCCGAGCGGCCTTGGGGAGGGCGCGACGTCAAACCGCTCGCTGCGTGGCTCGGTGAGCGGGGCCACGAACCGCCGGCCGCCTCGTGCGACGTCTCGATCGCGTCGTTCCTTCTCGATCCCTCGGCCGCATCGACGACCTCGGCGCTCGCGTCGCTGCACCTCGGCAGACGGCTGGCGGCCTGGCACGAGTTCGCCGGGCGCGGGGCCAAGGCGACCGCCGCTGCCGATCTGCCGATCGAGACGACGGCGGCCTGGGCCGCACAGGAAGTGAGCGCGATTGCCGAGCTGCTGCCGATCCTCGAGGAGCGCCTCGTCGGCGACGGGCTCGAAGAGCTGTACCGCGAGGTCGAGATGCCGCTGACCTCCGTGCTGGCGCGGATGGAGCGTGAGGGCGTGCGCATCGACGAGGCGACGCTCGCCTCGCTCTCGCGCGAGTATCGTCAGGAGCTGGCCCGGATCGAGGCGGAGATCCATGCGCTCGCCGGCGAGCCGTTCCAGATCGCATCGCCGAAACAGCTCCAGCGCGTGCTCTTCGAGAAGCTGAAGCTCCCGGTGCTGCGCAAGACGAAGACCGGCTACTCGACGGACGAGGCCGTGCTCGAACAGCTCTCGTCGCAGCACCCGCTGCCGGCGCAGATCCTCGCCTATCGTCGCCTCGCGAAGCTCGCGAGCACCTACGTCGATGCGTTGCCGCCGCTGATCGACCCGAAGTCCGGCCGCATCCATCCGACCTTCCATCAGCTCGGCGCCGCGACCGGGAGACTCTCGGCCTCGGATCCGAACGTGCAGAACATTCCGATCCGCAGTGCCGAGGGGATCCGCATCCGCGAGGCCTTCGTTCCGCGCGAGGGCTGGACGCTGGTGTCGGCCGACTACTCGCAGGTGGAACTGCGGATTCTCGCGCACTTCTCGCAGGACGAGGAACTGATCGCGGCGTTTCGCAGCGGCGAGGATGTCCATCGCCGCACCGCGGCCGGTGTGCTCGGCGTCTCGCCCGATGCGGTCACGGCCGATCAGCGGGCGCGCGCGAAGGCGATCAACTTCGGGATCATCTACGGCTCGACGGCGTTCGGCATCGCCAACCAGCTCGGCATCGCGGCGGGCGACGCGCAGACAACCATCGACGCGTACTTCCAGCGCTACCGCGGGGTGCGTCGCTTCCTCGATGAAACGATCACGCGGGCCCGCGAGCAGGGCTTCGTGCAGACACTGCTCGCGCGGCGTCGCTATCTCCCGGATCTCGGCTCGCGCAACCGCGTGCTGCGCAACGCCGCCGAGCGGATGGCCGTGAATACGGTCATCCAGGGCACGGCCGCCGACCTGATCAAGAAGGCGATGGTGGCCGTCGACGCGGCGCTCACCCGCGCCGGACTCCGCGCGCGGATGATCCTCCAGGTCCACGACGAACTCGTCTTCGAGGCGCCCAAGGACGAGGAGGCGCAGGTCGAGGACCTCGCCCGCACGACGATGGAGGCGGTCTTCGCGCTCGAAGTGCCGCTGGTCGTCGATGTCGGAGCCGGATCGAACTGGCGAGAGGCGCACTAGGAGCCATCTTGGGTCAGGCTCCTAGACTCGGGATCCGAAGCGCCGGCGTTCCCCGTGGGGCCTCGGCGAATAGCATGCGGAGGGCGCCGTCGAAGGCTCCAGAGGTGGGCCCGGAACGATGATCCCTCTGACGAGTGCGCTACTTCCGATGCTACCGGCTCCGTGGCCGGCGTCCGACCGGCCGCCGGATCCTCGCGGGGTCTCCCGGGTTCGACCGGATCGAGACGGTCCGAATCGGGATGCATCGAAGCGATCGGGTCTGGATCGAGATCGTCTGGATCGAGATCGTTCGGGTCGCTCGGCGCCGGGTGGTGCGGAGCGAGCGGAGGGGAGCAGGGCGATCACGGCGAGTCGGCCCGACGCATCGGATCCCAGCGACCGCGACGCCGTCGCCGGCGCTCGGCGCGGGGATCCCGAGGCCTTCCGCGTCCTGGTCGAACGTTACCAGGAGCGCGCGTACCGGCTTGCGCTGCGCGTGCTGCGCGACGAAGAGCGCGCGCGCGACGCGGTGCAGGACGCCTTCCTCAAGGCATACGTCAACCTCGATCGCTTCGAGGGCCGCTCGAGCTTCTACACGTGGCTCTACCGCCTCGTGATGAACTTGTGCCTCGATGCCCGGCGGCGGGACCGCTCGTCCCGGATCGTCGCGACACCCGAGTCGACGGATCTCGAGCATCTGGGTGCTCCCGACTCGCGTCCCGTCGACGAGAGGATCTTCCGCGAGCACGAAGAGGGGCCCGCAGAAGCGCTCGACCGCGAACAGCTACGAGCGGCACTCTCGAAGGCGATCGACGATCTTCCCGACGCCGCACGCGAGACGCTGATCCTGCGCGAGGTCGAAGGCATGAGCTATGCAGAGATCGCGACTGCGCTCGCGATCCCGAAGGGAACCGTGATGAGCCGCCTGCACTACGCCCGCCGACGGGTCCAGGAGTTGTTGCGGCAGGGCGGAATGGTGGAAACGGCGACAGCGCCGCGTCGCGGAGGAGCACGATGAGAGCCTGCGAGCGTCTGGGGCCGCTGCTGGACGCCTATCACGACGGCGAGCTCCGCGGCCTTCGTCGTTGGCAGGTGCGACGCCATCTCGCTGGCTGTGGTGCCTGCCGTGAGACTCTGGCCTCTCTCGGGCCGTTGGGGCGCTGGCTTCGAGAAGTTGCCGGCAACGCCGAGACGCCGGATCTCTGGGCCGACGTCGAGCGGCGGCTGCCGGTGCGGACGCGGACACCGGCGCCGCAGCGACGGCGGCTCGGTCCGGTCCTCGCCATGCCCGCACTCGGCGCCGCAGCCGCGGCGGCATTGCTCGCGGCGATCACGCTCGGCGGTCCGGCCGACTGGGCGGGGCTCTTCCGGACGGCGCCCGAGACCATCGTCCACTCGCTGAATACGCACGGCCGGCCGGTCATGGTGCTGAGCGGACCGGACGATGAGACGATCATCTGGCTGATGGACGAAGGGCGAGGGCAGGCGGAGGACTCGACGAGTGTGTGGATCTGAGCGTTGTGTCCGCGCCACCCCGTCGCCGCCCGCGTGGCCGCGTCGGCTCCGGAGTCCGAGCCAGAGCCTCGCTCCGATCGCGGGCCTCATCCTCACGCTCGGAGTGATGGCAGCGGCTCCGGCGTCGGGCCAGCCGGTCCCGCCGGTCCGTCGCGTCGGCTTGCACCTCATGGTCAGTCACGCCTCGGTGCAACCGGGGCCCGTCGATCCGGCCGCAGCTCGCCTGCACGAAAGCCTCCGCAACGAGTTCCGCTACGAAAGCCTGCGCGTGATCGAACGCCGTCGGCTGAGTCTCCGGGCCGGCGAGATCGGCGGTCTCGAGCTGCCGTCCGGCAAGCGCGTCCGGGTGCGTCCGCTTCACCTGGGGCCCGGAGGGGTGTTGCTCGCCGTGGATATCGAGAACACGCTCCACACGGATATGCGGCTGCCGGACCGCCGCCCCGTCGTGATCGGGGTCGACCGCTACCGGGGCGGGAAGCTGATTCTGACCGTCGAGTCGGAGATGCCGGATCCCTGACCGGCGTCCGGGAGGCTCCGCAGATTTTTTTGCGATCGCCACTTTTTTTCTGCAGCTCGTGACACCTTTTCTGGAGGCCGGCCACTTCCTCCATGACAGCACGAATACATCCCCTTCCCAGGGAGGCCCGGGATCCGAAAGGATCCCGGGCCCTTGCTGTTCTGGGCTTGTTCGGGTTCGAGATCGCCGGTCTGGCGTCCGGTCTGGCGTCGTGTGTTGGTAATACCAGTTGACAACCGGACCATCTTGATGGCATTGTCCGGCCATGCAAGCGACCGCCGCTCCGAGGCTCCATCCGGTCCACCGCCAATCGCTCTCCGATGCGGTGTTCGAACAACTTCGCGATCAGATCCTCCGCGGCGACCGGATTCCCGGTTCGTCGCTGCCGTCCGAACGGTTGCTGTGCGAGGCGCTCGGCGTGAATCGCGGCGCCGTCCGCGAGGCGCTGCGTCGGCTCGAGCAAGCGCGCCTCGTCGCCGTTCGGCAGGGCGGCGTCTCCCGCGTGCTCGACTACCGCGCCAGTGCCGGCCTCGATCTGCTCGGCGCGCTGCTGCTCGATGCCGAGGGCCACTTCGATCCGCGCGTGGTGCGCGGGATCCTCGAGATGCGGACGGCTCTGGGCCCCGACATCGCTCGGCTTGCCGCACTGCGCGGTGGCCCCGTCTGCGCGGATGCGCTCGATCGCGAGGTTGCCGCTCTCGCCAGTGCCGGCGACGAGCTGCGCCGGCTGCAGGAACTCGCGAATCGTTTCTGGACGGTCCTCGTCGACGGCGCCGACAACATCGCCTATCGGCTCGCGTTCAATGCACTCGAGCAGACGGTCAATCGCTGTCGGGAGCTGCTGGTGCGAGCGCTCGCGCCCGAACTCGAGGATCTCGACGCCTACCGAACGATCGCCGCTGCGGTACGGCACGGCGATGGCGCCGAAGCCGAAGCCGCTGCCCGCGCGCTGCTCCAGCGCGGCGAAGCCGGTCTCCTCAACGCGCTCGAGAGCGTCCGAACCGTACAGGGGGAAGTTCCGTGAGCGCATCCTCCGCGATGGCGATCGATTCCACGTCCGCGCCCGGCTCCGCACCGCGAACGCTGTCGGAAATGGCGGCGGTCTTCTGGCGTCACAGCAGTCCGCGCGTGTTGCTCGCCGCCTTCGCGCTGGCGTTGGCAGGTCGCATCGCGGTCGGGGGCGTCTCCGCGTGGGATGCCTTTCCGATCGCCGGTCTGCTGCTGTTCTGGCCGATCCAGGAGTGGCTGATCCACGTCTTCATCCTGCACCGCAATCCCCGGGTCTGGCGCGGCCGCACCGTGGACTTACGCGTCCCTCGCAAACACCGCGCCCATCACGCCGATCCGTGGCGTCTCGATCTGGTCTTCATCCCGGTCCATTCGTTTCTGTACAGCCTGCCGATTCTCGTGGCCTCGTGGTTCCTGCTGATGCCGACGGCGGCGCTCGCACTGACCGGTGTCTGCGCGCATCTGGCGCTGGCGCTACACTACGAGTGGGTGCATACCCTCTGTCACACGCGGGTGACGCCGCGGTTCGCGTATTACCAGCGGCTCGTGAAGAATCACCGTCGCCACCACTTCAAGAACGAGAACTACTGGTACGGCGTGACCATGCTGGGCGGCGACCGCCTGCTGGGCACGGATCCGGAGCCGGCTGCCGTCGCGACGTCACCGACGGCTCGGACGCTGGCGGCCGTGCGTCCGGAAGCCACCTGACCACGCGGCGAGGCGAAACCCGAGAGTTCGACGCGGAGCGCGAGCGCCGCGCGCCCGCAGCGAGGCTCGCGCGCCGCGGCTACGCTGCGCCGCCATGGACGAAAGCCCGATCGAACGCGTTCTGGTCCTCGCCGGCCGGCGGGCCGGAGAAGGCGAGATGGGCCTGCCGGCGGCGACCAAGGCGCTGGTCGAGGTCGGCGGGGAGCCGATGATCGAGCGCGTGCTCGGTTGTCTGCGCGAGGCCGTCGGCACGCGGCCGGTGGCGGTGAGCGCCGGCGATCCGGCGCTCCTGGCGGCGACGCCTGCACTGCGTGCGTGGGTGGCCGAGGGCTGGCTGCGCCATCACCAGAGCGCCGGATCGCCGGCGGCCAGCGTCCACGATTTTCTGGCGCACGAGCCCGGCGTGGGTGCGACACTAATCACCACGGCGGATCATCCGCTGTTGACGCCCGCGATGGTGCGACACTTCCTGTCGGCGGCGGCGGGGACCGGCGCCGAGGTTGTCGTGGCGGTCGTCGAGGCTTCGCGGTTTCGCGCGCAATTCCCGCGCGTGCGCCGCACGTTCATTCCGGTGGCCGAGGAACCGGTCACGGGCGCAAATCTGTTCTACTTCTGCAGCCCGCGTGCGGCCGACGCCGCACGTTTCTGGATGCAGGCCGAGGGCGTGCGGAAGCGCCCCTGGCGGATGGTCGCGCTGTTCGGACCGGTGGCGCTCGCGCGCTTTGCGGCCGGACGCTTGACGCTCGATGAAGCCGCGCAACGCGTCTCGACGACGATGGGCGTGCGCGTCGCCGTCGTGCGGATGCCGTTTGCAGAGTGCGCGATCGACGTCGATACCGCGGCGGACCTCGAGGCCGCGACGCGCGTGCTCGCGGGTCGCCGCACCCGCGAGGCGTAGCGCCGCTTCCGCGCTTCGCCGCATGCACCGGCCGCGAGACGGGTGGTTGGCGGGTCGGCTGGCTATCCCGCCGCGCTCGCCGGGACTCGTCCCTCGGCCTCCACGGCGAAGTTCCCGGTGGCCGCGTCGAGCCCGCGCACCTGCCACGAGAGTCGGCAACGCGGGGCGCCGTTGGCGTCGCGTTCGGCGACGATGCGATAGACGTGATAGCGCGCACGCCGAACCGGACGGTGCCCGATCGAGGAGGAAGAGGGCACACCGAGGACCGGGATCGCACCGAGTGGTCCCGGCACGGAGCCCTCGTGACTCTCGTGTGTGTGGCCGTGCAGCACCAGCTCGGCACCCGCCCGTGCGAGAAGGGCGCGCATCGCAGCGGCATCGTCGAGCTGGCGCCGGCGCGATTGATTGGCGGGGATCGGGGGGTGGTGCATCAGCAGGACCCGAACACGCCCCTCCGCGCCGAGCTGCGTCAGCAAGGCTTCGACGCGCGACCGCTGCGCCTCACCGACCCGTCCAGTAGCCAGGAGCGGCGCCGTCGGTCGCGCCGAAGAGACACCGACCAGTGCAATGCGGGAGCCGACGCGCCGAATCCACGGGAAGCCCCGCGTATCGGCATCCTCGCGCTCGCAGGCCTTCGTATCGGTCGCTCCGGGGATCGGCTCCCCCATGTAGGGACGCCAAGGGGACCAGCGCTCTGCGCCTTCCGCGCCTGCGTAGGCGTCGTGGTTGCCCGGAACGATCGACACGCGTTCGGCGGGGCCGATCCGCTCGAGCCAACCGACGGCGGCGGCGATCTCGGAAGGGAGCCCGAGATGAGTGAGGTCGCCGGTGATGCTGACGTGGTCCGGCGCACAGCGGTGGAGGTCGTCGATCAGCGCGGAGAGCACGGAGGCCCGGTGCTCGTGCCGGCGGCGGCGACGCCACGCAAGCCACCCGAGCGCTCGTTTGCTCAGCACGTCCCGCGGCGAGTCGAGACGGACGTCCGTGGCGTGGAGATCCGAAAGATGGGCGAGTTCGAAGCTCTCCCCCTCGGGGGAATCGGGGTTCTCCGGTTGGCTGCAATCCGACATGAAGACGTTACGATACGTCCTCGCTGGCGCGGCACCACCCGGAGCTCCCTCCCCTCCGAGCCCCCTGAGCAGCCGCGAAGCCTGGAACCGGGATCGCGCCCGGTCTTCGTGCGAAGAGAGCGTTGCCGTTTGGTGAGTGCCGGTTGATGACCGCCATTTGGTGACTCATAGGGGGTGACTCATTCGAGGAAGACCTCGTCCCGGGTCATGGCCAGAACGCGCACGGTTCGCGTGCGACAGCCGATCGCCAGGCTTCTCATCCATCGCGTTTCCCGGACGCCCTCGGGATCGATCGAGCACCCATCGTCCAGGACACCGCAGGGAAGAGCCGAGATGTTCGCAAGTCGTCATTCCGATCGACCCCTGACGCCGCGTGGGATCGCGTTCTGTCTGCTGCTCGTGTCGCTCCTGCTCCCCACCGGCGCCGGCCTGGACGCGCGCGCCGCAGTGGCGAGCGTGCCGCGCGGCGATGCTGCGGCCCGGCTGCCGGCAGGAGCGCTCGCCAGCGAGTCGTGGGACGTCGTGGCGCACTTCGAGACCGGTCACGTGTTGGTGGCCACGATGGCGTTGTTCAACCCGGGGCTCGGCGCCCGCAACGCGCTCGCGTTCGGTCAAGTGGTCGAGCCGGACGGCACGATCCATCCGTTCTCGCGCAGCGAGCGGACGGGAGGCTGGCGCCTCGATGCGAGTGGCCGTCGGCTCGATCTGCGCTCGATCGTGCTCGACCAGAGCGAGACCCCGCGCCGCTTCGTCGTCGACAAGAACGAGCTGGGGATCGAAGTCGTCATCGAGACGAGTGGTGATCCTGTCTGGCCGACCGAGGAGGCCGCGACCGGCTGTGCGATCGACGTGCTCGAGATCGCTGGCCCCGCGACCGGGTCGTTCCGCGTCGGGCGCGGGGATCCGCTTCCTCTGCGGGGACTCGCGGCGGTCACGCATCGCTGGATGCCCGGTCTCGAGGCCCGTTGTCTGCGCCGCAGTCTCGAGCTGTTCGCGATGCAGGACGGGCTGGGATTGTATCTCCGAGAGATCGAGACACCGGCCGGCGAGCGGCGGTCCTGGTTGGTGTTGCAGCAGAACGGTGTCGTCATTTTTCAGGGGCCGCCGACCGAAAGCCAGATCACGTGGCGTAACCGGGAGCCTGGCTATCCCGAGCCGACGGCGCTGCGCTTTCGCGCGCCGGGGATGTCCGGCCGGGTCGTGTTCGGGGAGTCGCTCGGTCGCTTCGAGCCGCTGGCGCGGCTGCCGGCGCCGCTGCGCCTGGTTCTCGAGCGGCGCACGCGCCCGCGTCTCCAATGGAGCGCGTCTCACGTCGAGCTGACGCTCGCGGGTGCCGCCGAGCCGCGATTCCGCGGCGCGGCGCTCGCGAAGCTCGCCTGGACCAACCGGATTCCGGACAGCATCGAAATACTGCCGGCAGCCGGGGCTCCCGAGCCGGGAGGAGAGTGAGCGTGAGGATCGGCGTCCTGTCCAACCTCCGCGCCGGCCAGCGGGATTCGAAGGTCCGGCAGGTGCTGCGATTCCTCGAGCAGCATCCGGACGTTCTGCACGTCGAAACCGGCAGCGATGCGGAGGTGCCACCGGCGCTGCGCGAGTTGGCCCGCGCCGGCGTCGAAATCCTCGTCCTGAACGGGGGCGACGGAACGATCCAGCATGCGCTGACCCATCTATTCGGGAATCCAGCCAACGTCTGGCGCCCTTGGATTGCTCCGATCCGCGGGGGCCGTACCAACATGACGGCGCTCGATCTCGGCGCCCGTCGCAATCCGGTGCGTGGACTGGGAGAGCTGCTCGCCGCCGACCGCGCGGGCCGGCTCGCCGAGCGGTTGTGCGTACGCCCGGTGCTGCGCATGGAGATCGCCGAAGGTGTCCACTACGGCATGTTCCTCGGCTTCGGCGTGTTGCACCGAGCGGTCGCGTTGGTGCCGGAGTTGTTTCCGGAAGGGAAGGCGCGCGGCGTCTTCGGTGCCGGCATCGTCACCGGCGTGTTGGTGGCGCGCGCGGCGCTTGGCGGCATGCGCGGCCTGTTGGCGCCGGACAAGATGCGCGTCGTCCTCGATGGCGAGCCCCAGGAACCACGCGAGGTGCTGTTGGCCCTCGTCACCACGCTCGATCGGCTGTTCCTGCGCATGCGCCCGTTCTGGGGCACGGAGCCGGCCCCCCTCCGGGTCACGCTGATGGACGGCGGATCCTATCGACTGGCCGCCGCCGCCTCCGGCATCCTGCGCGGTCGCCCGGCCGCCCACGTGCGGCCGGTGAACGGCTACCGCAGCCGCAACGTCCGCGAAGTGGTGGTGCAACTCGATGCCGGCGTCATCCTCGACGGCGAGCTCTACGATCCGATGCCGGACCGGATCGTTCGCGTCAGCGCTCTCGAAGGCGTGCGCTTCCTCCGTGCCTGAGCTCGACGGGCTGCTCGCGGCGGAGCTCGGAGCTCCGGTCGCGTCTGCGGTCGCGCGCATGGTGGACGCCATTCGCGATCGACATCGAGGCGTGTCGGCTGTGCTCTTCTACGGCTCGTGTCTGCGCCACGACACCGTCTCGGGAGTGCTCGACTTCTACGTTCTGGTCGACGGCTATCGCGTGTCGCATGGCTCATGGATCAAGGCCGCGCTGGGCTGGCTGTTGCCGCCGAACGTGTTCTACCTCGAGATCGACGACGAATCCGGGCGCATGCGCTCCAAGTACGCGGTGATCACGAGCCGGGACTTCGCGCGCTCGGCTCGTGGGCAGCGCCTCGATTGCCGGATCTGGTCGCGCTTCTGCCAACCCGCTCGACTCGTCTGGTCGCGCGACGACGAGGCCCGCGCAGACGTGCTGCACGCGGTGCGCGCGGCGACCCTGACGGCGGTGGATCGGATGCTGAACTGGCTGCCCGGTGAGGGTCCGGTCCAGCGCTTCGAGGCCAGCGAGCTGTGGCGCACCGCATTCCGCGAGACCTACCGCGCCGAGCTGCGCGGAGAGAAGGCTGAAACGATCGACGCCATCTACGCCGCGCAGAGCGAACGCTTCGACCGAATCGCCGTGGCCGCGCTGCGAGCGCTCGACGCGCGCGGCAGGCTCCGGCTCGTAGCGTCGGGCGCGGAGCTCGAGGTGGCGTCGGATCCCGCGTGGCGGCGGCGGGCCCGTCGCCTCTGGCGCGTTCGCCGGCCGCTGACGAAGGCCCGCGGCGTGCTCGGGCTGATCAAGACGCCGGCCACCTTCGACGGCTGGGTCGATTACGGGATCTGGAAGGTGGAGCGACACAGCGGCATCCGCCTCGAGTTCAGCGAGCGCCAGCGCCGGCATCCGTTCCTGCACGCCGGTCCGATCCTTTGGCAGCTGATGCGACAGCGCGTGCTGCGCTGAAGACTCGGATCACACGCTCGTCCTCGGTTGCGGGACTGCCAGAAGAGGTTCGGCGAGCTCTGCGACGTCGTTCGGACCCGTGACGCCGCGGGGAAGACGCGGCAGCGTGACGATGGGAAGTCCGGTGCTGCGCGCGATCTCGGTGGTCCAGCGCCGGTTCAGCTCGGATCGCGCGCGTAGATGCGCGGCGCAGGCGGCGAGGACCGCGGCCGGCGGTGCACCGGGGAGCGCCGGCTCGGGAGGCAGCCGCGCGAGGCGTTCGTCGAGGTCGGCGATGCCGGCGGGAAACGGCTCGGGCGTGATTCCATTGACGACCACCCGATCCACCGTGACGCCGACCTGATCGCGGAGCCGGGTGATCAGCTCCGCGGTCTCACGGGCCGGAAGTTCCTCGGCGAGGGCGACGGGAAGCAGCAGGGTGCGCTCCGGGTCGCGGATCATCGCCTCGACCCAACCGGCGTGGCGGCGCAGTGGCCCCGTTCTCACCGCCGAGCCGACGACGCGCGGGACATCGAGGAACGTGAGACCGTGCCCGGTCGCCGGAGCGTCGACGACGATCAAGTCGTAGCGAGCGGTGTCTTCGACGTCTCGGAGCTGCTCGAGATGCCAGATCTTCCCGAGCGTGATCAGCTCGCGCCAACCCGGCGATGCCTCCATCAGTTGCCGGAACGCCTGGTTCCGGAGCACGCGGCGGACCAGCCCGCGCAGGCCGATTTGCAGACCCAGGTACTCGGCGAGCGCCTCGTACGGATCGATGCGCATCGCGCGCAAGCCCTTTGCCAGCTCGCGACCCTCGTAGCCGACGACCGGCACCGGGTCGCGCGCGAGGATGCCCGGGAGATGCTCCTGCGGACCGACCTCGGCGAGCAGGACGCTGCGTCCGGTTCCGGCAGCGGCCAAGCCGAGGGCGGCGGTCACCGTCGTCTTCCCGGTCCCGCCCTTGCCGGTGACGATGACCAGCCGCCGGTCGAGGAGGCCGACGGCGGACGGGGAAAGCGCCGGGTCGGAAGAGACCAATCGATCGACTCCCCGCCGGCGAGCCGTGCTGCCGGCGACCTGCTGCGACGTTGCGGGCTCAAGCGGCGAGCTTGCACATCCGAAACTTCCGGCAGCGCGTCCGGCAGCGTCCGATCGCGCCGGACGCCGGCGAAACCGGATGCTCGAACGCCTGCACGCCCTTGACCCTCGAACCCGCCGGGTCTTCGGAGGATCGGTTGCCGATGAGCCGTTTGCAAACCCGCCCTGCGCGCAAACAGCATCTGGACGAAAATCTGCTTCGATTCGAGGGTTTGCGCGCGCGCGCACAAGATCTCGAGGCGCTTGCGGGCCGTGTCCGAGCGGGGACGCGCGCGTGATCGTCCGCTGCGAGCGCTGCGAGACTCGCTTCAAGCTCGACGAGGCGCGGCTCCCGGCGCGCGGGGCGCGCGTTCGCTGCTCCCGCTGCAAACACGCCTTCTTCGTGATCCCTCCGGGCTCGTCGCGCGAGGAGTTCGTGCACGATGTGGCTGCGGAGACGGCGGCAGCCGCGAACCCGACAAGCCGTTCGCCGGGGCCCACGTGGGACCTCGAGGACGGCAGCCGCGCGCCCGACGAGTCCGCCTCCGCGGCCCGACCTGTCGAGTCGTCCACGACGACTGCTGCCGAGCCCGATGACGACAACGACTGGCGGTTCGAGGACGACCTGCCCGGGATCGACGCCGGCGCGACGGCGGCGTCTCCAGACCTCACCGGTTCGGCCCCGGCCCCGCCGTTTGCTCCGCCTGCGGACGCCAACGAAGACTCTCTTGCCGACCTCGGGGATCCCGAGACGTGGGACCTGCTGTCGAGTGATGCGCCGCCGCCGGCCCCGGCTCCCGCACCCGCTCCTGTCCCCCCCCCTTCGCCCAAACGGCCGGTCTCCGAGGTGGCAGCGCCGATCGTCGTTCCGGAGTCCGCGCCCGTCGTCTCACCCATCGAGCGCGCCGGCATCGCAGCGTCGGCGTCCACGACGGCGCCGGTCGCCGCACCGGTCGTGCCGTCGACACCGGCCGTCGCGACCCCGAGTGCGCCGGCAGCCGTAGTCCGTCTGTCACGGATCTCCCGAGCCGCGGGCTGGGCGAGCGCGGCGGCGTTGTCGGCGGTCGTCGCCTGGGCTTCGCTGTCCGCTCCGGCATCGACCTCGACGTCGGTCGCGCTCGTGCCGGTAGCGGGGTTCGACGTCACCGACGCGCGAGCTCGGATCCTTGACAACGCAGTGGCGGGGCCGGTGCTCGTCGTTTCGGGGCGCCTGCGCAATTCGGAGGCGGCGCCACGTGCCCTGGGAACGCCCTTGCGCGTGCGACTCCTGGATGCAACCGGAACTCCGCTCGAGGGAGCGACCGTGCTCGCCGGCCCAGCGCTCTCGCCACGCCAGCTCCGGGAGCATGCCCCCGAGCGACTGCGGGCGGTCCAAGAGTCCGGTGCCGCTGAACTCGCACGGAGACCGGTCGAGGCGGGCGGAGTTCTGCCCTTCGACGCGATCTTCGGACCGCTTCCCGCCGGCGCCGCCGGCGTCGCGTTCGACGCCGCGGAACCGACGGGGGACCGCGGACGCTGACGCGGCGCCAGGATCAGGAAGGTGCGGACGGCGAGCGCGGGGATCCGTCGCTCTGCGTCAGTTCTTCCTTCTTGGGCGTGACGTCGACCTCGTCCTTGCCCGAGACGCCGGCCTTGAAATTCTTGATGGCCTTGCCGACGCCCGAGCCGATCTCCGGCAGCCGCCGCGCGCCGAACAGCAACACGCAGATGCCGAGGATGATCAGAAGCTCCGTCGCCCCGAGTCCGAACATGAAACTAGGGTGACGTCCACTCGGGATGGGGTCAAGCGGCGTCCTCGACCGCTCGGTCATCCCGCTGGCTCTCCCGGCAGCTCTCAGTACACTGCGGCACCATGTCGATCTTCAAGGCGTATGACATCCGAGGCATCTACGGCGAAGAGCTGACTGCGGAGGCCGGTGGCCGGATCGGTCGGGCGGTGGCCCGCTGGATGGGCGCGCGCACGCTCGCCGTCGGGCGCGATGCGCGGCCCAGCTCGCCGGAGCTCTCGGCGGCGGTCATCGACGGCATCCGCGACGAAGGGGTCGCGGTCGTCGATCTCGGTTTGGTCTCGACTCCGATGTTGTACTTTGCCGTCGAGGCGCTCGGGCTCTCGGGCGGCATCATGGTCACCGCGTCGCACAATCCCGCCCGCTACAACGGGCTCAAGGTCTGCCGCGAGCACGCGATTCCAGTCGGGGGCGATTCCGGACTGCAAGAGATCGCTGCGCTCGCCAAGGAGAACGCGCCGCCGCGCACGCCGCGCGGCTCGTTGCGGCAGGAGGACGTGCGCACCGGCTACGTCCGCCACGTCCGCTCCGTCGGCGGCGGTTGTCCGCGGCTGCGCGTTGCGATCGACTGCGGCAACGGGATGGCCTCGGTCGGGCTCGAGCCGCTGCTCGCCGAACTGCCGCTCGAAACCGAGCGACTGTACTTCGAGCCCGATGGCACGTTTCCGAATCACGAGGCCGATCCGCTGAAGCGCGAGAATCTGGACGACGTGATCGCGGCCGTGCAACGCGTCGGCGCGGGCTTCGGCGTCGCCTTCGACGGCGATGCGGACCGCGCGATGTTCGTCGATGAACGCGGCGAGCCGATCGGCGCCGATCTGATGACCGGGGTGCTGGCGCGCGCGGTCCTTCGCAAGCAGGGCGGTGGCCGCGTGCTCTTCGATCTCCGCTCGAGTCGCGCGACCGCCGAGGCCATCGCCGAGGCGGGCGGAACCCCGGAGATGTGCCGTGTCGGCCATGCGTTCATCAAGGCGCAGATGCGCGAGAGCAACGCGGTCTTCGCCGGCGAGCTGTCCGGCCACTTCTACTTCCGTTTCTCGCCCACGCTGGTCCACGACGACGGCATCGCCGCGTTCTCGGCGCTGCTCGATGTGCTGGCAGAGGAGGGCAAGCCGCTCTCGGAGCTGATCGCACCGCTGCGCCGCTACGCCGCGAGTGGCGAGATCAATCGCCGCTCGGCCGACATCCCAGGGCTGCTCGCCGCGCTCGAAGCCGATCACGCCGGGAAGGCCGAGATCGTGAAGCTCGACGGGCTGCTGGTTCGCTATCCGGACTGGTGGTTCA